>DATJGA010000088.1:0-9298 GCA_035495395.1 Mycobacteriales bacterium
CGACCGCTGTCCGAAGGATGTCTGTGGCGGATTCAGGTGGCCCTGCGGACATGCCTGAGTCCCGGAACGGCGGGGGTTCCGGGTGGCTCAGGGCTGGTGTGGTGGGTCAGTAGGTCGGTGGTGGTCTTCGGTACTGCCAGCCGTCGGGGGTGGTCCAGACGGTGCTGCCGTCCTCATCGAGCTCGACGGTGAAGTAGGTCTGCTTGGCGCGGTGGTGCCGACGACACAGGCAGTGGCAGTTCTCCTCGGACGTGGGTCCGTGTGGCCAGGGCTCGCGGTGGTCGAGGTCGCAGCGCTCACCGGGCACGGTGCAGCCCGGGAAAGCACAGGTGCGGTCGCGGCGTTCGACGTGCCGCCGCAGCCGGTCCGGAGGCCGGTAGGCCTCGCTGCTGAGGTCGCGGATGACGACCGGTGCGCTGACGACCTGCTCGACCAGCTCCCGCACCGGCTCTTCCGCGGCGGCGGGGCCGGGGGCGGGGGCGTCGACGGTGAGGACCTGGCCGGTGGTGGCGTCGACGGTGATGCGCTGCACGGTGTCGGCCTGCGCGAGCAGCTCCCGGGCGGTGGACGGCAGGACCGGGCCGAGGCCGGGGATCTCGGCCATCTCCCGCTCGCCGCCGGCCGCGTCCGAGACGGGCACGATCAGCGCGACCTGCACGCCGCGGACGGTGAGGGTGACCGGCTCGCCGTCCTCACCCACGGCGGGGACGGCGGACGGGCCGCCGTCGGCGTCGACGGTGAGCAGCTCGAAGGCGGCGTCGTGCATCCGCTGCGCGAGCGTGCGGGCGTCACCGGGCAGCCGACCCATGGCTTCGGCGCGGGCCCGGATCGCGTCGTGCATCTGCCCGATGCACGCCTGCGGTCCCTCGATCGTGAGCGTGCCCGCCCCGACCCCGCTCGGCCAGGCGCTCACCCCTCGCCGCTCGGCGACCGAGCGGGCGGCCTTCTCCGCGGCGGTCAGGTCGTGCAGGACAGCCGTCGTCTGCAGCCGCTTGCGCAGCTGACCGGGGGTGGGCCAGCCGTGCCCGGCATCGACCCGCGCCGCGCACCGGTCCAGGGTCGCGGTGATCAGCGCGACCAGCTGCTCGCGGTCCCCACCGGTCCACCGACCTGCTTCCTCCAGCAGCGCGGTCACGTGCCTGTCGGTCAGCTCCCCGGCCTCGACCAGCTCCAGCAGCCGCGGGACCTGGCACGCCACCCAGGCGGTGAACGCCACGTGCCGCCCGCTGCGCGGGTGCACCCCCATCAGCAGCGCCAGGTGATCCCCGACGAACTCGGCCCGGTGCACCCCCGCGGTCGCGATCATCTGCCCGGCCGCCCGCCACATCCGCGCGATGTGGACCTGGGCCTGCTCGAAGTGGTGCGCGAACACCTCCGCCTGCACCGGCTCCGAGACCCGGAACGCGTCCACCTCAGCCAGCGACGGACCGACCAGCACCGGACCCGGCCGGCGCGCGTCCCACGCCAGCAGCTCCACCGGCACCTCCGGCAGCACCCACCCCTCGGGCTCGGCGCCGCACACCTCGCCGCAGCCGTGCTCGCACCGCGGCGGCTCCACCCACGACGACGGCGGCGCCTCGGCCAGCCACGCCGGCATCTCCGGCACCGCTTCCGACCACGGCGGCAGGTCCTCGGTGAGGGCGTGCTCGGCCGCGAGCTCAGCCATCAGCGTCACGCCCCCACCCCCCTTCGCCCGCTCAGGTGTTCGAGACGAAACCTACCCAACCGGACCGACAGCCGCAACCCCTCGTGTGGACGAAAGTGCCTGCAAACACAGGGATTTCGCTGCCAGCAGAGCCCCGCGCCTCCACCAAGGGCGAGCTCTCTTGCGAGTGCGGCCCTACGACGCCGACGGGACCGCCGTACGGGACGGGCGTCGCTTGCGCTCGCGGGAGAGCACCCGCAGGTAGGGGTGGAAGTCCACCTCGATCGTGTGCCGCGGCGAGGCGACGTACCGCTTCGCCAGCGCGCGGTCCTCCTCCGCGACAGCAGCCCGCATGGCGGCGGCGGACGGCAGCGCGCAGCGGTCCTGCAGCAGGTCGGCGACCCACTCCGCCTGCGCCTCGGCCAGCGGCATCACCGCGCCGAGCGGCTGGAGCAGCCCGAGGAAGTACAGGCCGGGTTGGTCGGGGGACACCACCCGCCGGTACAGCGGCACCCGGTTGTCGGTCGTGTCCACCACCGACCGGTCCAGGAACGGGAAGGTGATCCGGTAGCCGGTGCAGTAGACGACGAGATCCACCCGCTCACGGCTGCCGTCGTCGAACACCACCGAGTCCCCGTCGTACCGGGCGATGTTGGGCTTGACGGTGATGTCGCCGTGGCCGATCCGGGGGAGCAGCTCCGACGACACGGTCGGGTGCGCGCTGAGCAGCTTGTGGTCGGGCTTCGGCAGCCCGTACGACGTCATGTCGCCGGCTGCCACCTTGAGCATCGCGCTCATGAGGGCGCGCTGGACGCGGAACGGCAGCCGGCTCATCAGCGCCGTGCTCGAGGCGTCCGTCGGCCGGCCGCGCAGGTACTTCGGGATGACGTAGGCGCCGCGGCGCATCGCGAGGAACGTCTTGTCGGCGATCCGGCTGGACTCGACCGCGATGTCGCACGCGGAGTTGCCGATGCCGAGCACCAGCACCCGCTTGCCGACGAGCACGTCCGGCTCGCGGTAGTCGTGCGCGTGCAGCTGCTCGCCGGTGAACTCGCCGGGGAACGGCGGGTCGGGCCAGCGCGGGTCCCAGTGGTGGCCGTTGGCGACGAGCACCGCGCGGTACCGCTGCGTCTCGCCGTTCGCGGTCACGTCCCAGCCGCCGTCGGCGGGGACGACGGAGCTCACCTCGGTGCGGAAGCGGATGCTGTCGCGGAACCCGAAGTGGTCGACGTAGGAGTCGAAGTACGCCGCGATGTCCCAGTGCGACGGGTAGTCCGGCAGGTGCGGCGGCATCGGGTACGACGGGTACGCCATCAGCTCGCGGGAGGTGTTGATGTGCAAGGACCGGTACGCCGCGCTGCTGCCGTTGTCGTTGAGGTACCGCCAGTTCCCGCCGACCTGGCTGCCCTTCTCGAAGCAGTCGAACGGTATGCCGCGGGCGTGCAGGACCTGGGCGCCGGCGATGCCGGACGACCCTGCGCCGATGACGCAGACCTTGTCGGTCACCTCAGCGCGCCTGCGCGGCGTACCCGGCCAGCTCGCCGGCGACGAGCTGGAGCTCCTCGACGACGAGGGCCACGGCGCCCGGGAGCGCCGCGGGCGTGGGCGGCTCCTCCTCCAGGGCACCGAGCAGGTCGGCGAGCTGCTCCGCGCCGAGGGTGCGGGAGGCGCTGCGCAGCCGGTGCGCCAGCGCCGTCACGGCGGGCAGGTCACCGCGGTCGGCGGCCTCGGTGAGGGTCGGTCCGGCGCTGAGGACGTCGTTGCGGAACATCGTGACGAGCTCGGCCACCGTGCCGCTGCCGATCTCCTCGCTGAGCCGCGCGAGCACGGACGCGTTGAGGGCGTCGTCGCGGCCCTCGGCGGCATCGCCGCCCAGCGGCCGGCCCTGGGCGAGGTCGCCGAGCAGCGCGGCGAGGTCCGAGACCACGACGGGCTTGCCGAGGAAGCTGTCCATCCCGGCCTCCAGGCAGGCGGCGATGCTGCTGCGCGAGACGTTCGCGGTCATGGCGACGACGCGCGGCCCGCTGGCGGGGTAGCGCGCCCGGATGCGGCGGGTGGTCTCCAGGCCGTCCATCTCCGGCATCTGCACGTCCATGAGCACCAGGTCGTAGGTGCGCCGCGCCAGCATCTCCAGCGCCTCCGCACCGCTCCACGCGACGTCCGCGCGGTAGCCGAACCGCGCGAGCATGTGCCGCGCGACCTTCTGGTTCACCGGGTTGTCCTCGACGACGAGGATCGACAGCCGGCCGCGGTGGGCCAGCTCGAACGGCGACGTGCGCTGCTCCTGCACCTGCGTCGGCACGACGCCGACCGCGCTGAGCTCGCGCAGGGCGGCGTCGACGTGCGAGCGCTTGGCCGGCTTCGACAGCACGGCGTCGAAGACCCCGGAGGCGCGGTGCGACGGGCTCAGCGAGGCCGGTGACAGCAGCAGCAGGCGGGAGCCGGGGTGCGCCTCGCGCAGGTGCGCCCCGAGCTGCACCCCGTCGACACCGGGGAGGGTGTGGTCGAGGAGCGCGACGAAGCCGGGGTCGAGCTCGCGGGCGACGGCGCGGGCCTCGTCGGCGGTGCGCGCGGTCAGCACGCGCATGCCGTACCGCCGGCCCCAGGTCGCGAGGACGTCCCGGCTGGTGTCGCTGTCGTCGACGACGAGCAGGTCCTGACCGGTGAGCGCGCTGTCCCCCGGTACGGCGACCGGTGCGCTCACCGGTGCCTGGAAGGTGAACGTCGCGGTCGTCCCGCTCCCGACCTCGGAGTCGAGCTCGACGGTCCCGCCCATGAGCTCGGTGAGGCGACGCGAGATGGCGAGGCCCAGCCCGGTGCCGCCGTACTCGCGGGTGGTCGTGGAGTCGGCCTGGGTGAAGGGGTCGAACAGCAGCGCGATCCGGTCGTGGGGGATGCCGATGCCGGTGTCGCGGACGTCGACCCTGATGACCGCGCGGTCGTCCTCGACGGGCTCGGCGGAGACCGTCACCACGACCTCGCCGCTCGGGGTGAACTTGACCGCGTTGGAGACGAGGTTGATGAGCACCTGGCGCAGCCGCCCCGGGTCGCCGCGCACCGCCGCGGGCAGGCCGTCGGCGACGTCGACGACGAGCTCGAGGCCCTTGTCGGCGGCCTGTGCCGCGACCAGGTCGACGGTGTCCTCGACCCAGTCGAGAAGGGGGAACTCGAGGTCCTCCAGGACGACCTTCCCGGAGTCGATCTTCGCGTAGTCGAGGATGTCGCTGATGATCGTGAGCAGGTGGTCGCCGCTGGCGCGCACCGTCTCGACGTAGTCGCGCTGCTGCGGGTCGAGCTCGGTGTCGAGCAGCAGGCTGGTGATGCCGATGACGGCGTTCATCGGGGTGCGGATCTCGTGGCTCATGTTGGCGAGGAAGTCCTGGCGCGCCCGCGCGGCCCGCTCAGCCGTGTCGCGTGCCCGCTCGACCACCTCCTCGAAGGCCTTGCGCTCCGTCACGTCGCGGACGGCAGCGGTGACGAGGATGCCGTCGTCGGTCTCGATCGAGGACAGCGAGATCTCGGCGGGGAACTCGGTGCCGTCCGCCCGGGCGCCGAACAGCTCGTTGCCGGCGCCCATCGGGCGCACCTGCGGGTCGGCGAAGTAGCGCTGCCGGTGCCGGGGGTGCACCTCGCGCGCCCGCGCCGGGACGAGGATCTCGATGTGCCGGCCGAGGAGCTGGGTGCGGTCGTACCCGAACAGCCGCTCGGTCTGGGTGTTGACCAGCCGGATGAGGCCGTGGGAGTCGACGCCGACCATGGCGTCGGGCGCGGCCTCGAGCAGGCCCTGGAACATCGTCTGGGTCTTGCGCCGCTCGGTGACGTCGCGGACCACCGCGGTGACCAGCCGGCCGTCCGCCGTCTCGATGGCCGACAGCGAGATCTCGGCGGGGAACTCGGTGCCGTCGGCGCGCCGGCCGGACAGGTCGAGGCCGGCGCCCATCGGTCGCACCTGCGGGGAGTCGAAGTACCGCGCCCGGTGCTGCGGGTGCACCGGGCGTGCCGCCTCGGGCACCAGCCGCTCGATGGGCTGGCCGACCAGCTCGTCCCGCTCGTACCCGAACAGCGCGACGGCCTGGGCGTTGACGAAGACGATGAGGCCGTCCGCGGCCACGACGAAGACAGCGTCGGGCAGCGCCTCGAGCAGCTGCTCCCTGATGCCGTTCTCGCTCATCGCCTGATCATGGCAGGAGCTCGCCGCTGGGGGAGGCAGGGCCGTACAACGGGCCCTGCCCGAACCGGCAGCCCATCTCCCGCAGCAGCGCCACCTGCCGGGTCGTCTCGATGCCGTCGGCGACGACGTCGAGCCCGAGGTGGTGCGCCATCGCGACCACGGCCTGCATCACCCGACGGTCCGGCTCGCTGCGCTGCAGGGCCCGCACGAACGACCGGTCCACCTTGAGCAGGTCGAAGGGGAGCTCCTTGAGGTGCGCGAGCGTCGAGGCCCCCGTGCCGTAGTCGTCCATGGTCAGGCGGACCCCGATCTTGCAGAGGTCCGCGAGCCGGTCGCGCAGCGCCGCGTCCTGCGCGATGAGCCGGCTCTCGGCGAGCTCCAGGTGCAGCCGCTCCGGCTGGACGCCGTGCCGCTCCAGCACCGCCTCGACGTCGGCCACGGCGTCGGGGTGGCTGAGCAGCAGCGGCGACACGTTGACGCTGACGTACCGCTCGCCGCTCCCGCCCTTGCTCGCGAGCCAGGCCAGCGCGCTGTCCAGCGCCGCCCTCCCGGCCGGTACGACGAGCCCGTGCTCCTCGGCGACCGCGAGCAGCTCGGCGGGTGCCAGCAGCGTGCCGTCCTCGAGCGGCCAGTAGGGCACCGCCTCCCAGCCGACGACCTCCTCCGTGGCGAGGTCCACGACCGGCTGGTGGTGCAGCACGAGCGACCCGGACTCGATGACGCGGTGCAGGTCGTTGACGAGGTGCAGCCGGCGCTCCGCTGCCTTGCGCATGCTCTCGTCGAACAGCGCCCAGCGGTTCTTGCCGAGCGCCTTGGCGCGGTACATCGCGGCGTCCGCGTCGCGCACGAGGTCGGTCGCGCTGACCTGGCTCGAGCTGGTCCAGGTGATCCCGATGCTGGCGCTGACGCGGACCTCCGCGTCCTGCACCCGGATCGGCTCGGCCAGCAGCTGGGCGATCCGCTCCGCGACGCCGATGGTGGCCTTCTCGTCGTCCTCCGGCGCGTCGGCGAGCACGAGGAACTCGTCACCGCCGATGCGCGCGGCGGTGTCGTACGGGCGCAGGGCCGCGCGCAGCCGGTTCGCCACCTCGACGACGACCGCGTCGCCGACGTCGTGGCCGAGGCTGTCGTTGACCCACTTGAAGCCGTCGAGGTCGAGGTAGAGCACCGAGACCTGCCCGCGCTGGCGGGCCAGCCGCTCGAGCGCGAGCCGCAGCCGGTCGAGGAACAGCACGCGGTTGGGCAGACCTGTCATCGCGTCGTGCATCGCCTGGTGGCTGAGCATGAGCTGCGCGCGCTTGCGCTCCATGGCGTACCGGATCGCGCGCCACAGCTGACGACCGTCGATCTCGCCCTTGGTGAGGTAGTCCTGCGCGCCGGCCTGCACCGCCTCGGCCCCGATGGACGCCTCGTCGCTGCCGCTGAGCACCACGACGGGGACCTCGGGGTGCGAGGCCACCAGGGCCACCAGCCCCTCCAGGCCCTTCGCGTCGGGCAGGTTGAGGTCGAGCAGCACGCAGTCGGCGGGCGCCAGCGCCAGCTCCTCGCGCGCGTCCGCGGCCCGCACGACGTGCCGCGTCGTGTACGGCACGAGGGCGGCGGCGTGCAACTGGGCCAGGACCAGGTGCGCGTCGAACTCGCTGTCCTCGACGAGCAGCACCCGCAGGCTCGTCGGCTCGGCCACCTGGCGGGTCTCCTCTCGTCCGGGGCTGGTCGGACGCTGCCTTCAGGGTGCGGCAGCCGACGGGTGCAGGAGATGGTCATTCCGGACCCCCTGCGGCTCACCCCGGTTGCGGGACGAGCGCGGCGTACGGCGCAGCGCCGGGGCTAGGCCTCGCCGGCCGTGCTGGTCTGGGTGAGCCCCCGGATCTGGCGCAGCGCCACGGACAGCGTGGCGACGTCGTACACGTCGCCGGCGACGATGTCGGCGAGCACCTGCGCGGCCCGTCCGACCGCCGCGCTGTGCAGGTCGACCCACGTCGCGATCCGCTTGTCCGGATCGCCCGAGTCCGTGGTGGTGATGACGTGCGCGGTGAGCGCGGCCTGAGCCGCGTTGAGGTCGTCGCGCAGCGCGGCCCGGGCCAGCGTCTGCCAGCGGTCGTTGCGGGGGAGGGCGACGACCCGCTCGCGCAGGGTGCCCAGCTCGAGCAGGCTGTCGAGCGCGAAGTACAGCGCAGCCGCCTCCTCCACCGGGTGGTCCGTGGCGCCGGCGACCTCCACGACGTCGAGGGCGCTGTAGGCGGCGGGGAACCCGGCGACCTGGGTCGCGAGCTCCTCGGGCACGCCCTCGGCGACGTACCTCGCGGCGAGGTCGCGCAGCTCGGCCGCGCGGCGCTCGCCGAGCAGGGTGGGGATCCGGGCGGTGACCAGGGCCGCGCCCGGGGCGAACGCCTGCACGGTGGCGGCGATGTCGATGGGGTGCCGGCGGGTGCTGAGCAGCCAGCGGGTGGCGCGCTCGACGAGCTGCCGGCCGCGCAGCAGCGCCGCGGTCTGCACGTCGGTGGCGACGACGTTGTCGAGCGCCTCGACCGCGCTCCAGAACGCGGGCATCGCGAACACCTGCGAGGCGACGGTGTGCGCGCGGACGATGTCGGGCGCCGGCGCGGCCACCTCCTCCGCCATCCGGTGCGCGAACGTGATGCCGGCGTGGTTGACCACCTTGTTCACCACGACGGTCGCGATGATCTCCCGGCGCAGCCGGTGGTTCGCCATCTCGGTGCGGTAGCGCTCGCGCAGCGGCTGCGGGAAGTACCGCTCCAGCTCCTGCCCCAGGTAGGCGTCCTCGGGCACGTCGGAGGCGAGGATCTCCTCGGTCAGCCCGATCTTGGTCCAGGCCAGCAGCACGGCGAACTCGGGGCTGGTGAGCCCGCCGCCGGCGGCGGTGCGCGCCTCCAGCTCGGCCTCGTCCGGCAGCGACTCCACGACCCGGTCGACCAGCCCGACCCGCTCGAGGTGGGCGAGGTGCCGCCGGTGCACGGGCAGCATCTCCGGCGCCTGGGCCCGGGCGTTGCCGAGCGCGACGTTCTGCTCGTAGTTGTCGCGCAGCACCAGCTCGGCGACCTCGTCGGTCATCGTCGCGAGCAGCGCGTTGCGCTCCTCCTGCGTCAGCGACCCGCTCGCGACGGCCTGGCCGAGCAGGATCTTGATGTTGACCTCGTGGTCCGAGCAGTCGACACCGGCGGAGTTGTCGATGGCGTCGGTGTTCACCCGCCCGCCGGCGAGGGCGTACTCGATCCGGCCCTCCTGGGTGAGGCCCAGGTTGCCGCCCTCGCCGACCACCCGGCAGCGCAGCTCCTTGCCGTTGACGCGGATCGCGTCGTTGGCCTTGTCGCCCACCTCGGCGTGCGTCTCGTGCGCGGCCTTGACGTAGGTGCCGATCCCGCCGTTCCACAGCAGGTCGACCGGCGCGAGCAGGATCGCCTTCATCAGCTCGGCGGGTGTCAGCGAGTCCGCCGTGACCCCCAGCGCTGCCTGCACCTGCG
>DATJGA010000089.1:0-6548 GCA_035495395.1 Mycobacteriales bacterium
TCCTCGTCGAGCACGGCGCCCACCTCGACCTGGCCCGTCGTCAGCGCGAAGGGCAGCGCCGCGTCGAAGGCGTCACGCAGCCCGCCGGGAACACCGGGGCGGGGAGTGCCGCCGATAGCCTTGACCTGCTGCCGCCGCTGCGCCAGGAACGCCTGCAGCACGAACGCCTCGTCCCACTTCAGCCGGGCCCGGCAGGCCTGCGCGTGCGCCCAGCTCTCCGGCCGGTGGATCCCGCGCAGCGCCGCCTCGTAGGCCAGCAGGCCGTGCCGCTCGCGCAGCGCCGTGGGAAGCGGGTCGTCGGGCAGCTCGACGGTGTCGAGGACCACCTTCAGGGCCTTCTCGATGTTCCAGGTGGGGAGCTTGGCCGTGGCGCGGTAGAGCGGCAGCAGCTCGCCGGGCTTGAGGTCGCGGTTGTCCGCGCTGGTGTCGGGATGGGCCAGCTGGATCCTGGCCGGGCCGCCGCCGCGCGGGGTGTAGAGGTCGACGACGCCGGCGAACAGGCCCTCGGAGCCCTCCGGGTGCTGGTCCGCGCGCCACTTCGCCGGTCGGAGCTGCGGGTAGAAGAAGGTCAGGGTGATCCGGCCGCTGCCGTCGGTCACGACGATCTCGACGAGGTACTTGCCGTTGCGGGTCTGGCGGTACTGGGACGACACCACCCGGGCGCTGATCGTCACGTGCTCGCCGACCACCAGGTCGCGGAGCGGGGTGAGCTGCCCGCGCTCGGCGTAGGTGCGGGGGTAGTGGCGCAGCAGGTCACCGACGGTGCGGACGCCGAGGTGCTCCTCGAACGGCCCCGCGGTCTTCGGGCTCAGGACGCGGTCGAGCGGCGTGTCGGGACCCACCCGCCGTACCTCCCTGCCCTCGTCGCGGCCGGGTCCGACGCTAGCCCCGGCTGCTACAGTTGTCGGGTTGCCCGGCGGGACCGGGCTCTCCCCGATCTTCTTCTGGAGTGGTTCTCGATGGCTGCCAACTGCGACGTCTGCGGCAAGGGGCCCGGCTTCGGCATGTCCGTCAGCCACTCGCACCGCCGGACGCGCCGCAAGTGGCTGCCGAACATCCAGACCGTGCGCGTGGCCGCCGGCGGCGGCAACACCAAGAAGGTCAACGCCTGCACCTCGTGCATCAAGGCCCAGAAGGTCGTTCCCGGCGCCTGACGCCGTGTGACCCAGGTCGCATCCCCTCTGTTGCGCAGAGGGTGACTCTGTGTACCTTTCGCCTCGGTCGACCGTCCCTGCACGTGCTGGCGCCGACCCGGGGTCGCAGTCGCGCGGCACCGTCCTGCAAGAGAGAGACGCGCACATGGCAACGGGCAAGGTCAAGTGGTTCAACGCCGAGAAGGGCTTCGGCTTCATCGCCGTCGAGGGCGGCGGTCCCGACGTCTTCGTCCACTACTCCGCGATCCAGTCTGACGGCTACCGCTCGCTCGACGAGGACCAGGCCGTGGAGTTCGAGATCACCCAGGGCCAGAAGGGCCCGCAGGCGGACCAGGTCCGCCCCCTCTAGTCACCGCTCGTTGCCTCACCGGAAGGCCCGGCTCCTCGGAGCCGGGCCTTCCGGCGTCTCAGCCGGGGAGCGCGCCGACCGGGCCCGCGCCCGCGCCGAGGGGGTAGCCCCGCTCCAGGGCGGCGGTGACGAGGTCCTTGGCGCGGCGGGCCGCGGTCGGCACGTCGGCGCCGAGCGCCAGGTGCCCGGCGAGCGCCGCCGCGAGGGTGCAGCCCGTGCCGTGCGTGTGGCGGGTGTCGACCCGCCGCCCGGGCAGCAGGTGCGCGGTCGTGCCGTCGTGGAGCAGGTCCACCGGGTCGCCGGGCAGGTGCCCCCCAGTCACCAGCACCCACCGCGGGCCGAGGGCGAGCACCGCGAGGGCGGCCTCCTCGAGGTCGTCGGCGCCGCGGACCGGCCGGCCGGTGAGAGCAGCGACCTCGGCGAGGTTGGGGGTGACGACGAGGGCGCGCGGCAGCAGCAGCTCCCGCAGGGCGGCGAGCGCCTCGGGCGGCGTCAGCTCGTGGCCGGTGCTCGAGACGCCGACCGGGTCGACCACGAGCGGCAGGTCCCCGACCTCCTCCGCGACCGCCGTCACCGCAGCGGCGGAGGGCAGCATCCCGGTCTTCACCACGTCGGCGCCGAGGTCGTCCAGCACCGCGCGCAGCTGGGCGCGCAGCGCCGCCTCCGGGACCGGCCAGGAGCCGCGCACCCCCGTGGAGTCCTGGGCCGTCACGGCGGTGACCGCCGTACAGGCGTGCACGCCGACCGCGTGCAGGGCCTTGAGGTCGGCCTGGATGCCGGCGCCCCCGCTGGAGTCGGACCCGCCCACCGCGAGCACGGTCCTCACGCGAAGTGCTCCCAGCCGCCCTCGACGGCCCGGCCGTCGACGGTCACGCCCTCGCCGGCCACGACCCGACCGACGACGCGGCACCCCGGCGGCGGCGACCCGGGGAGCGTCGCCACGAGCGCGTGGTCCTCCCCGCCGGTGAGCACGTCGCGGAGCTCGACGGCGTCGTCGTGCAGCAGCGCGGACTCCAGCGCGATCGCCACGCCGCTCGCCCGGGCGAGGTGGCCGGCGTCCTGCACCAGCCCGTCGCTGACGTCGCACATCGCCGTCGCCCCGGCGGCTGCGAGGGCGGGGCCGGCCGCGTACGGCGGCTCGGGACGGCGGTGCGCGGCGACCAGGGGGCCGGTCGTGACGCCGTCGCCCAGCAGGCGGAGGCCGGCCGCGGACCACCCGAGCCGGCCGGCCACCACGACGGCGTCGCCGGGGCGGGCGCCGGCGCGGGTGACCGGCGGGCCCTCGAGGGTGCCCAGCGCGGTCACCGAGACGACGACGTGCGGGCTGGTCACCGTGTCGCCGCCCACGACGCTGGCGCCCACCAGCGCCGCCTCCTCGCGCAGCCCGTCGGCGAGCTCGAGCGCCCAGGAGACGGGGAGGTCGGCGGGTGCCCCGAGGCCGACGAGCAGCGCGATGGCGGTGCCGCCCATCGCGGCGACGTCGGCGAGGTTCGCGGCGGCGGCCTTGTGCCCCACGTCCCGGGCGGAGGACCAGTCGCGGCGGAAGTGCACGCCCTCGACGAGGACGTCCGTCGTCGCGACCACCCGCCCGTCCGGTACGGCGAGCAGCGCGGCGTCGTCGCCGGGGCCCAGGAGCACCGACGGCGAGGTGGGGAGGCGGGCCGTCACCGCCGCGATGAGGCCGAACTCCCCAAGATCCCGTGCGGTAGGTTCCGACACGAGCACCAGCCTTCCACGCGGTGCTCACCGCGGTGCCAGACACGACGTCAGAGAGGTCACGACATGGCGGTCCAGGCCTACATCCTCATCCAGACCGAGGTCGGCAAGGCGGCCGCCGTGGCCAAGGCCATCAGCGCTCTGGCCGGCGTCGCGAACGCCGAGGACGTGACCGGCCCCTACGACGTCATCGTGCGCGCCGAGGCGAAGAACGTGGACGACCTGGGCAAGCTCGTCGTCGCGAAGATCCAGGGCGTCGAGGGCATCACCCGCACCCTCACGTGCCCCGTCGTCCACCTGTAGGCCTGCTCCTCGCCCTGCTCGCGGGGGCCTGCCACTACACCGGCCCGCTGCCCGCGGTCCGCGTGCAGCCGGTCGCGACGCTGACCGCCCAGCAGACGGCCGTGTGCCGCTCGGTGACGGGTGCGCTGCCCAAGGAGCTCACCGCGGACGTCGTGCGCCGGCGGACGGACCCTGACGACGGCAGCACGGCAGCCTGGGGCGATCCCGCGATCGTGCTGCGCTGCGGGGTGGGCCCCGGCTCGGCGCTGGACGACCTCTACGAGTTCGACGGCGTGCAGTGGGCGATGCACGACACCGGCGCGACCCGGACGTGGACGACGCTGGGCCGCACCGTGAACGTCCAGGTCGTCGTCCCCGACCACTACGACGGGCAGGCCGAGCTCCTCGGCTCGCTCGCGACCGCGCTGGCCGCTACCCGCTGAGGGCCTGCTCGAGGTCGGCGACCAGGTCGGCGGCGTCCTCGAGCCCGATGCTCAGCCGCACCGCGCCCTCGTCGATCCCGGCCGCGGCGAGCGAGGCCGCGTCCATGTCCTTGTGCGTCGTGGTCGCGACGTGCACCGCGTTGCTGTGGGTGCCGCCGAGGGAGGTGGCGCGCTGGACGAGCTGCAGCCGGTCGACGAGGGCGAGCCCCGCCTCGCGCCCCCCGTGCGGCGCCACCGTGACGACCGCGCCGTACCGGCCGGGGTCGAGCAGCCGGGTGGCCAGCGCGTGGCTGCGGTGCGACGGCAGCCCGGGGTGGTCGACGCGCAGCACCCTCGGGTGCGCGGCGAGCGCGGTGGCGACCTCGAGCGCCGTCGCGCACTGCCGCGCGACGCGCAGGGGCAGCGTCTGCAGCCCGCGCAGCAGCAGGAACGCCTCGTCCGGCGCCAGCGCGCCGCCGAGGTCGAGGCGCACGGCCCGGACCCGGGCGACGAGCTCGGGGGCCCCCACCACGACCCCGCCGGTGGCGTCGCTGTGGCCGCCGAGGTACTTCGTGGCCGAGTGCATGACGAGGTCGGCGCCGTGCTCCAGCGGCCGGCACACGACCGGGCTGGCGAAGGTCGCGTCGACGACGAAGGGCACCCCGGCCTCCCGTGCCACCGCAGCGACGGCCGGCAGGTCGGTCACCGTCATCGAGGGGTTGGCGAGGACCTCGCCCCAGACGACCGCGGTCGCGGGCCGGATCGCCGCGCGCACCGCCTCGGGGTCGGTCATGTCGACGAAGTCGGTCTGCACCCCGAACCGCGCGAGCTGGCGGGTGAGGATCGACCAGGTGCCGCCGTACACCTCCTGCGGGGCGACGACGTGCGAGCCGGCGGAGCACAGCGCCATGAGGGTGGTGGCGGTGGCGGCCGAGCCGCTCGCGAAGGGCTGGCCGGTCGCGGCGCCGGTGCGGTCCTCCAGAGCGGCGACCGCGTCGGCGAAGGCGGCCGCGGTGGGGTTGTCGGTGCGGCTGTAGGACCAGCCGTCCGCGCGGCCGGCGAAGACGTCCGCGGTGTGCCGGCCGGAGTCGAACTGGAAGGTGGTCGTGCGGTACAGCGGCGGCGCGACCGGCTGCTGCGTCACCGGGCGAGGGGTCGGCCCGTGCACCGCCCGCGTGCCCTCCCCCGTCACTCGCTGCCCGTCTGCCGGCCCATCAGCGACTGGAGCATGTCGACCGGACGCATGCCCTCGTGGCAGACGCGCACGACGTTCTGGGTGATGGGCATCTCGACGTCGTGCTTGTGCCCGAGGGCGAGGATCGACTCGCAGCTCTTGTACCCCTCGGCGGTGAGGTGCGGCTCGGCGAGGATCTCCTCCACCGTGTCGCCGCGGCCCAGCCGCGAGCCGAAGCGGTGGTTGCGCGACAGCGACGACGAGCAGGTCGCGACGAGGTCGCCGAGGCCGGCGAGCCCCGCGAAGGTGGTCGGGTCGGCGCCCAGGGCGACGCCGAGGTTGGAGATCTCCTTGAGCCCGCGCGTGATGAGCGAGGCCTTGGTGTTGTCGCCGAAGCCCATCCCCTCGGCCATGCCGACGGCGAGGGCGATGACGTTCTTGACGGCACCGCCCAGCTCGCACCCCACGACGTCGCTGTTGGTGTACGGGCGGAAGTACCAGGTGTGGCACAGCGTCTGCACCGACGCGGCGGCGTCGAGGTCGGTGCACGCCACGACCGACGCGGTGGGCTGCTCGGCGGCGATCTCCTTGGCGAGGTTCGGCCCGGTGACGACGACGACCCGCTCCTCGGGCACGTCCGCCACCTCGCGGATGACCTCCGACATGCGCTTCGTCGTACCGAGCTCGACGCCCTTCATGAGGCTGACGAGCAGGGCGTCGCGCGGGATGTCGGCGTGCACGCGGGCGAGGTTCTCGCGCAGCGTCTGCGAGGGAACGGCCAGCACGACGACGTCGACGCCGTCGAGCGCCTCGGCCTGGTCGGTCGTGGCCCGCAGCCGGGGCGGCAGCACGATGCCGGGCAGGTAGTCGGGGTTCTCGTGCCGGTGGGTCACGCCCTCGGCGAGCTCGGCGCGGCGGGCCCACAGGACGACGTCGTTGCCGGCGTCGGCCACGACCTTGCCGTAGGCGGTGCCCCAGGCACCACCTCCGAGTACGGCGACCCGCGTCATGCCGACTTCCTCTCGCCGTGGAACTCGAAGGCCTTGGCCGGGGCGTGGCCGCCCCTGATCTGCTCGAGCAGGTCGGTGATCGCGTGCATGACCGCGCCGGTGGCCTCGCGGAGCACCTCGGACGTCAGCTCCTTGCCCTGCCAGCGCGACAGGTCCACCGGCGGGCCGGCGACCACCGTCATCGTGTGCCGGGGCAGCAGGTGCAGCCCGGGGGTGCGGTAGGAGTCGAGGATCTCCTGGGCGCCCCACTGCGCGACCGGCACGACCGGCGCGCCCGAGAGCAGGGCCAGCCTGGCGACCCCGGTCTTGGCCGCCATCGGCCACTTGTCCGGGTCACGGGTGACGGTGCCCTCGGGGTAGAGAGCCACCAGCTCCCCGCGGGCCAGCGCCTCGACGGCGGGGATGAGGGCGAGCGAGGCGTCGACGGTGTGGCGCTGCACC
>DATJGA010000090.1:0-4066 GCA_035495395.1 Mycobacteriales bacterium
AGCGCGTGCGAGGCCTCGACCTTGGTGGCCATCTCGGCGAGCTTGAACTGGATCGCCTGGTGGCCGGTGAGCGGCTTGCCGAAGGTCACGCGCTGCTGCGCGTAGGCGATGGCCAGCTCGAAGGCGCGGATGGAGATGCCGCACGCGCGGGCCGCGACGTTGACGCGGCCGACCTCGATGCCGTCCATCATCTGGTAGAAGCCCTTGCCCCTGCCGGCCTCCCCGCCGAGGACCGACGAGGCCGGCACGCGGGCGCCCTCCATGACCATCTCGGTGGTCTCGACGCCCTTGTAGCCCATCTTCTCGATCTTGCCGGGGATGGTGATCCCGGGGGCCGTGGTGCCGAAGCCCGGCTCCTTCTCGAGCAGGAACGTCGTCATGTTCTTGTAGACGGTGTCGCCGCCCTCGTCGGTCTTGACGAGGGTCGCGATGATGCCGGCGCGGGCGCCGTTGGTGAGCCACATCTTCTGGCCGTCGAGGACGTACTCCTCGCCGTCGCGGACGGCGCGGCTCTTGATGCCCGCCACGTCGCTGCCGCAGCCGGGCTCGCTCATCGAGAACCCGCCGCGCAGCTCGCCCGTCGCCATGAGCGGCAGCAGCCGGCTCTTCTGCTCGTCGGTGCCGTGCTGCTTGAGCATGTACGCGACGATGAAGTGGGTGTTGATGACGCCGGAGACGCTCATCCAGCCGCGCGCGATCTCCTCGACCACCAGCGCGTAGGTGAGCAGCGACTCGCCGAGACCGCCGTACTCCTCGGGGATCATGAGCCCGAACAGGCCCATCTCCTTCATGCCCTCGACGATCGCCTCGGGGAACTCGTCCTTGTGCTCGAGCTCGGTGGCGTAGGGGATGATCTCCTTGTCCACGAAGCCGCGGACCGTCGACAGGATCTCCTGCTGGATGTCGGTGAGGCCCTCGGTCGTGGCCAGGCGTCCCATGGTCGTGCTCCCTCGTGGGCCGGAGTTTCCTGCCAGTCTCCCATCGGTTACCAGGCGGTAGCCACCTGGGCGGCGTGACGCCCCTCACGTCCCGTGGCAGGAGATCACCGCCGTACGGCGAAGCCTGCGCTCGACATCGTCGTACCGACCCAGGGGTTCGCCATGAAGGTCCGCGCCGTACTGCTCGTCCTCGCCCTGCTGCCCGTGGGCGCCGCCTCGTCCGCCCTCGCGGTCACCCGGCCCAAGCCGAAGCCGGTCTGCAACATCATGGTCGACGACACCGGGGACGCGTCGTACAACAACGTGCCCGGCGACGGCAACGACGACATCGTCAGCGGCGACCTCGCCAGCAACGGGAAGACCATCACCGCGGTCATCCGGCTCGCCTCCCTCGCCCAGCCGGACCCGATGGCACCCACCGGCCAGGGCTTCTTCGTGCGCTGGAACGCGAAGGGCTCGGACAACCAGCTCTTCCTGTCGGCCCGCACCTTCCCGACCGGCACCCAGTTCGCCTACGGCTACAGCGGGGCCGACCCGACGAGCGGCATCAACACCAGCTACACCCTCGGCGCGGCCACCGGCGTCGTCGACACGGCGAAGAAGGAGATCCGCATCAGCGCTCCCAACGCCTCCTTCGCGGCGGCCGGCACCAAGCTGCCGCTCAACACGAAGCTCCTCTCCCCCGTCGCCGAGGCCTACCGCATCGCCGGTCAGGGCGTCGTGCCGTCGCAGACGGTGGGCGGCCAGCGGGTGCCGATCGGTGGTCTGCTGCTCATGTTCGACGACGCCTCCGGGAAGAGCTACGTCGTCGGCACGCCGTCGTGCGTGACGCCCGGCAAGTAGGGGCACTGCGCCTGGCGCTCGCCGGCACCGCGGTGCTGGCGGGCGCGGTCCTGGCCGTCCCCGCTGACGCGGCGAGCAAGGTCCGCCCGGTCTGCCACCTGGTCACAGACGACCGCGGCGACGCGGGGACGACCGCGATCCCGCACGTCCCGGGCGGCGACACCGACGACATCCTCAGCGCGGACGTCGCCAGTGACGGGCGCACCGTCACCGCGGTGCTCCGGATGGCCGACGTCCAGGATCCCGACCCCGTCGCGCCGACCGGCCGCGGGTACACGCTCTCGTTCCAGCTGCGTGGAGCCCCGACGACCTACTTCCTGGACGTCCGCACGTACGCCACCGGCACGCGCTACCAGTTCGGGAGCTACGCCGTCGACGGGACCGGCCAGTCGTACGTCCGGGTGCTCGGCGACGGCACGGGGAGGGTGAGCACGACCGCGCACGAGGTGCGCGTCAGCGCTCCCGCGGCGGCGTTCCGCCCCCAGCAGGTGCGCCGGGGAGCGACCCTCGTCAGCCTGACGGCGCGGGCGTACCGGTGGTGGGGACAGGGCCTGGTGGACGACCAGGACGTCGGACCGGTCCACGTGCCGCTCTACGGCACCGGCTCGGCGTTCGACGAGGCCTTCGGCGACCGGTACGTCGTCGGCACGCCCTCCTGCGTCAAGCCCTGACTACTCGACCGGTGCGCTCTCGCGCTGACCGCTGCTGATGACGATGGCCAGGCCGGCCACGAGCAGCGCCGCCGCCGGGATCGCGAGCAGCGGCACGTGCTGGCCGGCCACGAACAGCGCCGCGATGAGGGCCGCCCCCGGGATCTCGAACAGGATCGCCAGGCTGACGAGCGTCGGGCTCACCCGCTTGAGGACGACGTTGAACAGCGAGTGCCCGAGCAGCTGGGCACCGGCGGTGAGGGCGACCAGCCGGGCCCAGTCGCGCCCGTCGTACCCGGCCAGCGACTGCCGGCCGATGAGGCACACGCCGAGCAGCAGCACGGCCGTCGTGGAGTAGCACAGCGTCGTGTACGTCGTCGTGGTGACGCTGCGCCGCACCTCGCTCCCGGCGGTCATGTAGCCGGCCGCGAAGACGCCACCGAGCAGGGCGAGCCCGTCGCCGAGCAGCGCGTCGCCCGACACGGTCAGGTCCGCGCCGGTCAGCAGCAGGGCACCGAGCATCGCGACGGCGATGCCGAGCCAGACCCGGCCCGCCACCCGCTCGCCGCGGACGGTGCTGATGATCGCGGCCCAGGCCGGCTGGGTTGCCACCAGCGCGGTCGCGCTCGCCACGCTCGTGTAGGAGATCGACGGGATCCAGGTGCCGAAGTGCAGGGCGAGCATCAGCCCGGCGAGCAGGGCCAGCCGGCGCTCGCGCGCGTCGAGCGCGGCGAGCTCGTGCCGCCGGCGCACCAGCGTCCACGGCAGCAGCACGGCGGCCGCCATCCCGTTGCGCCAGAAGGCGATGGCCAGGGCCGGTACGGCGGCGCTCGCCGCGACGAGCGGCCCGCTGGTGGCGACCGCGAGCAGCCCGATCGCCATGAGCAGCAGGTCGCGCGGGCTCGCTCTCACGGGACCCGGATCTCGCCCTTGGCGATCGGGACCGTGCGGCCGGTGACGGTGGTTCCGGTGGCGGCGCCGCCGACCACGTCGACGGTGCAGCGCAGCGTCGACGGGCGACCCATCTCGACGCCCTGCTCCACGACGTACTCGTGGCTGCCGTCGGTGAGCAGGCCGGTCGCGGCGAGGTAGGCGCCGAAGCCGAGCGCCGCCGAGCCGGTGGCCGGGTCCTCGGCGATGCCCACCCCCGCGGGGAAGACCCGGTTGCGGGCGGTGCGGCCGTCCCAGCTGCTGACCGAGACGCCGTTCCCCCCGAGCGCCGCGAGGGCGGCGGTGTCGAGGCGGATGGCCGCCAGCGCCTGCGGGCGGACGAGCAGGTACGTCCACTCCAGCCCTGCGCCCGCGAGCTGCGGGCCGGGGCCGTCGAGGTCCGCGGTCGTCAGCCCGAGGGCGGCCAGCAGCGGCCCTGGCTCGACCGGTGCGCCGACGGTCGCCGTACCGCCGGACAGGGTGACGTCGTCCGCGCCGACGAGGACGTCGAGCAGCCCGGCACCGCAGGCCTGGACGTTGGGCCCGGCGGCGATCCGGCCGAGGCGCTGGAGCACGGACGCGGACCCGACGGACGGGTGGCCGGCGAACGGCAGCTCGGTGGTCGGCGTGAAGATGCGCAGCCCGTACGTCGCGCCCTCGGGCGCCGGCATCGGGAAGGCCGTCTCCGAGAGGTTGAACTCACGG
>DATJGA010000091.1:0-14215 GCA_035495395.1 Mycobacteriales bacterium
GGGTGGAACTGCACGCCCTCGACCGGCTTGTCGCGGTGCCGCAGGGCCATCACCACACCGCCCGGCGTCCGGCCGGTCACGTCGAGCTCCGCGGGCAGCGTGTCCTCCTCGACCGCGAGCGAGTGGTAGCGGGTGACCGTGAACGGCGACGGCAGCTCGTGCAGCACCCCCGCGTGCTCGTGCACCACCTCGCTCGTCTTGCCGTGCAGCAGCTCGGGCGCCCGGCCGACGGTCGCGCCGTGGGCGACGGCGATGGCCTGGTGGCCCAGGCACACGCCGAGCAGCGGCACGCCCTTGTCCTCGCAGACGCCGACGAGCTCGACGCTCATGCCCGCCTGCTCGGGCGCCCCCGGGCCCGGGCTGATGAGCACCCCGTCGTACCCGTCGACGTCCTTCGCGGTCACCACGTCGTTGCGCAGCACGGTGGTGTCGACCTCGAGCTGGCCGAGGTACTGCACGAGGTTGAACACGAAGCTGTCGTAGTTGTCGACGACGAGGACCCTGGTCACCCCGTCACCGTACGTCGCCCCGCGTGCCGCGGGGTCAGGCCTTCTTCGCCGGGGCCTTCTTGGCGGGCGCCTTCTTCGCAGCGGCCTTCTTCACCGGCGCCTTCGCCACAGCCTTCGCCACAGCCTTCGTCGCCGCCTTCTTGGCCGGGGCGGCCTTCTTCGCGGGGGCGGCCTTCTTCACCGGGGCAGCCTTCGCGGGCGCCTTGGCCGCCGCCTTCTTGCCGGGCGCAGCCTTCGCGGCGACCGGCTTCTTCGCGGGCGCAGCCTTCTTCGCCGGGGCCTTGGCGGCGGCCGGCGCCTTGGCCGACTCCTCCTCGACGAGGACCCGGCGCAGCAGCTTGCCCACCGCGTTGCGCGGCAGCGCGTCGCGGAACTCCACGATCTTCGGCACCTTGTACGCCGTGAGCGAGGCCGACGCGTGCGCCACGACGTCGTCCTCGGACAGCGACGCGCCGGGGGCCCGCACCACGTAGGCCTTGACGGTCTCACCGCGGTACCGGTCGGGCACGCCGACGACCGCGGCGTCCTGCACGCCGTCGAGGCCGAACAGCACCGCCTCCACCTCCGACGGGTAGATGTTGAACCCGCCCGCGATGATGAGCTCCTTCTTGCGGTCCACGATCGTGAAGAACCCGTCGGCGTCCATCACCGCGACGTCACCGGTGAGCAGGTACCCGTCGGGGCTGAACACCCCCTCCTGGTCGGGCCGGTTCCAGTAGCCGTGGAAGACCTGCGGCCCCGAGATGGCCAGCTCACCCGGCGTACCGACCGGGACCTCGCGCGTCGGGTCCTCCTGGTCGACCACCTTGCAGAGGGTGCCGGGCAGCGGCACGCCGATGCTGCCGACCTTGCCGTTGCCGTGCGTCGGGTTGGCGTGCGTCGACGGCGAGGTCTCCGTCATGCCGTAGCCCTCGATGAGGACGGCGCCGGAGATCTTCGCGAACTGCTCGGCCACGTCGACGGGCAGCTTCATCGCGCCGGAGACGCAGAGCCGGATCGAGCGCAGGTCGTGCTCGCGCGCCTTCGGGCTGTCCGCGATCGCCTTGTAGATCGGGGGTACGCCGGGGAACAGCGTCGGCTTGTGCTCGTCGATCGCGTCGAAGACGAGGTCGAGGTCGAACCGCGGCAGCAGCACCAGCGTGCCGCCGAGCAGGATCGTGTTGGTCATCGCGACGGTGAGCCCGTAGGCGTGGAACAGCGGGAGCACCCCGAGGGTCACCTCGCGACCGGCCACCGCCTCGGTGTCCCAGAGCCGGTTCATGTAGGCGTTCGCGACGAGGTTGCCGTGGCTGAGCATCGCGCCCTTCGACAGCCCGGTCGTCCCGCCGGTGTACTGCAGCAGCGCCAGGTCGTCCGGCCCCACCGGCTCCTGCCCGGCCACCGGCGTGGCCGACTTCAGCAGCGCGCCGTAGCGCTTCACCCCGGCCGGCACCGAGGCGGACAGCTCGGCCCGCGCCTTCCGGGCCTTGGCCAGGGGGAGGCGCAGCTGCGCCTGCTTGACGAGCGGCAGCTCGTCGACGAGCGAGGTGACGACCACGTGCTCGACCGCGGTGTCCTCCTGGACCGCCGCGACCTTGCCGTAGACCCGGTCGAGGCAGACGACGACCTTCGCGCCGCAGTCGGCGAGCTGGTGCCGCAGCTCGGCCTCGGTGTAGAGCGGGTTGTGCTCCACCACCACGGCACCGAGCCGGAGCGCGGCGAAGAAGGCGACGACGTTCTGCGGGCAGTTCGGCAGCACCAGCGCGACGCGGTCGCCCTTGCGCACACCGAGGTCGCGCAGGGCGCCGGCGAACCGGTCGACCTGGTCCTTCAGCGCGCGGTACGACGTCTTCGCGCCGAGGAACGCGAGGGCCGTGTGGTCCGGGAAGGTGCCGGTCGCGTCGTCGAGCAGCCGGGTGACGGCGAAGGTCGGGAACGCGTACGTGCCCGGGACCCCCGCGGGGTAGCTGCTGAGCCAGGGCTTGTCGGCGTACGGACTGGGTGCGGTCGTGCGGGCGCGCGCCACTGCTGAGCCTCTCGTGCACAGGGGGGTGCCCGCCTCGTTGCGGGCCGGGGAAGATTGTGGCATGGGAGAGGAAGATCCCGTGGTGCCCCGATGGGGACGAACGGAGCAGCCGGGGCGTCAGCCGGCGGGCAGCTCCGACGGGGCGCTCGTCGTCTCCGGGCCGGGCACCGTGACGTCGCTGTAGGGCAGCTGCGACTCGACCCAGGGGAACAGCCAGAGGAAGAGCGCCACGACGACCGCGCTGAGCAGCACGAGCGACTGCAGCACCCGCGCTGCCAGCGGGCCGGGCAGGTTCCGCCACACCCAGCCGTACATCAGGTCACCGCCTGCAGGGCCGGCGGCACGACGCCCGGGCCCTTCTTGAGGCTGCTCGAGAGCACGGCGCGCACGATGAGCCGCGTCCGCGCGGAGTACTTGGGGTTGCACGTCGTCAGCGTCAGCAGCCGCTGCGTCGGCGTCGCCCCCGGGTGGTCGGGCACGTGGTACGTCACGCCGATCGCCGACGGCTTGACGACGAAGATCTTCTGCACCGTGTACGTGAAGAACGTGGTGCGCGTCTCCAGCACGATCGCGTCCCCGGCGTGCAGCTCGTCGAGCCGGTTGAAGGGCGCGCCGTACGTCGTGCGGTGGCCGCTGATGACGACGTTGCCGAGCTGACCGGGCAGGTCGGTGCCGGGGAAGTGGCCGGGGCCCTTCTTGAGGTCGTCGTGCCCGACGCCCTCGACGACGACGTGCACCTCCTTCGGGCCCAGCGTCGGCAGGTAGATCCGGGCGAACCCCTTGCCCAGCGTGGAGACGGGGACCGCCGGCCCCTGCGGACCGGTGGGCGGCGCGACCCACTGCTGCACGAGCTGCTTGTCGAGCTTCTTCTGCTGCTGCGCCGTGTACTGGCTCGTGAACTTCAGCTCGTAGACGCAGAACAGCAGCACGACGACGCCGGCGGTGATGAGCAGCTGGCCCAGCCCGCGCAGCACGGTGCGCACGGCGTCGCTCACGGCTGCCTCACGTGCGGGAGGTCGAGCGTCCCCTGGTACGCCGGGACGCTGATGCGAGCGGACGGCACCACGTCGAACGTCAGCCCGAACGCGTCGACGTACTGCCGGAACAGCGCCACGCCGGGCTCGCTGTCGAGGGCGGCGCGCATCCGGCCCGCGTCACCGATGGCCCGTACGACGAACGGCGGCCCCACCAGGCGGCCCTGGATGAGCAGGGTGTTGCCCACGCACCGGACGGCGCTGGTGCTGATGAGCCGCTCGCCCATGAGGGTGACCGCGTCCGCCCCGCCGGCCCACAGCGCGTTGAGCACCGACTGCACGTCCTGCTGGTGCACCACGAGGTCGTCGGGGTTGTCGCTCGCCGGGGCCTGCCCCGCGGGGCGCGGCGGCGCGTCGTCGAGGGTGACCACGACGCCGGGGCCGCGCAGCGCCTGCAGCCCGGCGGCCGGCATGAGGGCGTCGCCGCGGCTGGTCTCGGCAGCGACCGTCGTCGACCCGGCAGCGGCGAGCCGGCTGGCCTCGGCGACGTCGCTGCGCAGCTGCGCCGCCTCCTTCTCCTGGTCGGCCACCGAGTCCTGGGCAGAGGCGATGAGGTCCGTGAGCTCGCTGAACCGGCCGGCCCGCAGGTCGGTGCCCTGCGCCGTGTGGGCGCTCGTCGCGAACAGCACGCCCGCGAGCAGCGCCGTGACGGGGACGAGCGCGCGCCACCCCAGCCGCGCGCGCTCCTGACGCTCCATGCCCGATACGCTAACGGCATGCCCGAGTCCAAGAAGCGGAAGAAGGCCGTCTACACCCCGCCGCCGCCGGCCGGCGGGGTCAAGAAGAAGGGCCCCAGCCCGGTGTGGCTGGCACCGCTCATGCTCGCCCTCTTCCTCATCGGCATCGCCTGGCTGGTGACCTACTACCTCGTGGGCACCGACATGCCGGTCGTCGGGAGCCTCGGCAACAAGAACCTGCTCATCGGCTTCGGGTTCATCATCGGCGGCTTCGGGCTGTCCACCCAGTGGCGCTGACGGGCCGTCCCTCAGGGCGCGCAGCAGCACGACTCACAACGGTGTAGTTCTCCCCAGGAGATCTCCACAGTGTGGAAACTCTGTCGGCGTCCGCGACCCGGGCACCATGACCCGATCGGGTGCTACCCGGCGGGACCTCGGTCCACACCTGGACATCCGGGCACGAACAGCCCTAGTGCGGCCGTCAGGCGGTGAGCTGGGCCGTCCGCGCCACGACGACCGCGCCGATGAGCACGGCGGTGCCGACGCACCCGAGTGCCTGGAGCAGCGCGCGCTGCCTGCCGAGCGGCGGGTACACGAGCGCAGCCGTCACGAGCGCCCCGCCGATGAGGCCGCCGACGTGCCCGCGCCAGTCGATGCCGGGCACGCTGAAGGAGAAGAACAGGTTGATGGCGATCGTCGCCGTGATCTGGGTGGCGTCGTTCCCGCGCCGGCGCTCCAGCACGTAGTACGCCGCGAACAGCCCGAACACCGCGCCCGAGGCGCCCGCGGCCATCTCGTTGGCCGGGCCGAGGGCGTAGGACAGCGCCGATCCCGCGAGCCCCGACAGCAGGTAGAGCACCCCGAAGCGCAGCCGGCCGAGCGCCTGCTCCAGGGCCGGGCCGAGCAGGAACAGGCAGTACATGTTGAGGGCGATGTGCAGCAGGCCGAAGTGCAGGAACGTCGAGGTGAGCAGCCGGTAGTAGTCGCCGTCCGCGACGCCGCCGAAGCCGGTCACGCACGTGCTCCCCGGCAGCAGCGCGACGCAGGGGCGCAGCGCCAGCTTCTGGAACAGCTCCGACGGCGAGCCGCCGCCGAACAGCCCGAGGCGGAACCCCTGCGTCAGCAGGAGCATGAGCACGTTCAGGCCGAGCAGCGCGTAGGTCACCTCCGGCGTCGCGCGCGCCTTCCCGCCGTACGCCGCCTTGGGCTGGCGGATCGTGGCCGCGCCCTGCTTGACGCACTCGACGCACTGGAACCCGACCGAGGCCGAGCGCATGCAGTCAGGGCAGATCGGTCGGTCGCACCGCACGCACCGGACGTAGGTCTCGCGGTCCGGGTGCCGGTAGCAGACCGGTGCCTCCTCGACCGGTACGCCGTCCACGCCGGTCAGGACTCGGTGACGGTGATCGTCTCGATGACGACGTCCTCGACCGGCCGGTCCATCGCGCCGACCGACGTGGTGGCGATCGCGTCGACGACCTCGCGCGAGGCCGCGTCCGCCACCTCGCCGAAGATCGTGTGCTTGGCGTTCAGCCACGGGGTGGGCGTGACCGTGATGAAGAACTGCGAGCCGTTGGTGCCCGGCCCGGCGTTCGCCATCGCCAGCAGGTACGGGCGGTCGAACTGCAGCTCCGGGTGGATCTCGTCCTTGAACCGGTAGCCCGGTCCGCCCGTGCCGGTGCCGAGCGGGTCGCCGCCCTGGATCATGAAGTTGGCGATGACGCGGTGGAAGACCGTCCCGTCGTACAGGGCGCCCTCGCCCTTCGCGCCGGTGCGCGGGTTGGTCCACTCGCCGCTGCCGTCCGCGAGCCCGACGAAGTTGCGCACCGTGGCGGGCGCGTGGTTCGGGAACAGCTCGACGCGGATGTCGCCGCGGTTGGTGCTGATGGTCGCGTGCAGCGCCACGAGGGCTCCTTCAAGGGGTGGGGCGGACCCGTCCACTCTAGTGAGCGCAGAGGGGAGCGGACCGGACCGGAGCGACGAAGGAGCCCCAGCGAGGACCGCGGACGCCGGAGCGAACGGTGTCACGAGGTCGGGTCGTGGCGCCCGAGGTCGAGCAGCGGCAGCCCGTCCGGGCGGTCCGGCGTCCGCATCCGCTCGCGCACCGCGCGTCGGATGAGGGCGTTCACCTGCTCCTCCGGGGAGATCCCCACCGAGACGCTCGTGCGGTCGCGCCCCGCCCGCTTGGCTGCGTACAGCGCCTCGTCAGCCGCCCGGACCAGGCTGTCGGCGTCGCCGGCGTGGGCCGGGAACGTGGCGACGCCGGCCGACGCCGTCACCGACGTGACGGACGACGTCGCACCGACCGCGAGCCGCAGCCGCTCGGCGATGTCCTGCGCCTGCTCGGGACCGCACCCCGGCAGCACGACCGCGAACTCCTCCCCGCCGTACCGGGCGGGGGTGTCGAACTCCCGGCACTGGGCGGCGAGCGCCGCCGCCGCGTCGCGCAGCACCCGGTCACCGGCCTGGTGCCCGAGGCTGTCGTTGAGCGCCTTGAAGTGGTCGAGGTCGACGAGCACGAGCGACACGTACTCCGCCGCCCGGGTCGCCCGGGCGAGCTCGCGCTCGAGCGTGCCCTCGAACGCGCGCCGGTTGGCGATGCCGGTGAGGCCGTCGGTCGCGGCCAGCCGCTGCACCGACTCCATGAGGGCGGCGTTGCGCAGCGCCAGCGCGCCGTAGGCGGCCGACCGCTCGAGCCCGCTGACCAGCCGGCGCTGCGCGGACGGGCGGCCGCCGCCCTCGACGACGAGCACCCCGAGCGGTCGGGCGTCCCCGAGCAGCGGGACGACGAGCACCGACGTCGCGCCGGGGAGCAGCTCGCACAACCACGGGTCCTCGACGGGGTCGAGCACCCCCAGCAGCCGGGTGGTCCGCTCGGCCTGCGCCAGGTCGGCCGTCGGCGAGGCGCCGCTGCGCGGCACGTCGCGGTGCTGCTCCGAGGTCGCCAGCAGCTCCAGCTGCCCGTCCTGCGCCGCGAGCACCACCCCCCGCCTCAGCCCGTACGTCGAGACGACGGCGTCGAGGAGCAGCTGGGCCACGGCGGCCGGGCGCGCGGCGCGCTCGACCCGCTCGGTGAGCAGGGTCAGCGCGTCGAGGTCGTGCCTGCGGCGGCGCAGCTCGCGGCGGTTGAGCACCGCCAGCGTCCCCGCCGTCAGACCGACGATCCACAGCACCACGAGGAGGATGAGCAGCTGCTGGGTCGCGGGCGCCTCGGTCGAGGGGGTCGTGTCGTCGAGCCAGCCCAGCCCGACCGCCGTGCGGAGGCCGGCGAGCAGCACCGTCTCGAGGGCGGCGAGCGCGAGACCGGTCCGCGCGCTCGCGAGCAGCGTGACGGCGGCCAGGTGCAGCAGCAGCGCGTAGTGCAGCGGGCTGTGCCCCTCGCCGGTGAGGTGGGTGCCCAGGCTGAGGTAGGCCGCGTCCACCACGAGCGTCGCGCGCAGCGCGCGGGTGAGCTGGGCCGGCCGGCGGGCCACGACGGCACCGGCCACGACGGCGAGCGCGGCGTACCCGAGCGTCATCGGCACCAGGGCGCGCGGGTGCGGGGCCAGCGACTGCGGAGCCGCGACGACGCACAGCAGCACGAGCGGCACCGCGCACGCGCGTAGGAGCTGCACGACGCGGAACTGGTCCTCGGCACGGCTCGACGCGGGCGCTCTGCGCCCGTCCGGAGTGCCGTCCCAGTGCACCGCGCTTGCCCCCTGTGCGCCGCTGGCCGGGTCGCGCGCGGCGTACCTGGTTCCTCGGCGACACGCGGTGTCCGCCTCAGGGCCATCCGGGGGGTTTCGTGCTACCCCGGGTGGGTTCCCGATCGGACAACTGTGCTTAGACGGGCACGAACCAGGCAGGGGGCGGGGTGGAGCCACGGGGATTCGAACCCCGGACC
Organism: Mycobacteriales bacterium; assembly: GCA_035495395.1. Classification (GTDB taxonomy): domain Bacteria; phylum Actinomycetota; class Actinomycetes; order Mycobacteriales; family SCTD01; genus RYN-111. The sequence continues at coordinate 8,109 of DATJGA010000091.1, forward strand.
TTCGCCTTGCAAAGGCGCTGCTCTACCACTGAGCTATGGCCCCCGGAGCGGCTCAGCGCAGGTCGCTGCCCGCCTGCCCTGCCTCGTTCCACAGGTCCTGCTCGGCCTTGCGCGCCTTGCTGCGCTTGGCCAGGACGGCGGCGACGGCCCCGACCAGAGCCGTGAGGAGCGCTCGCTTCTTCATGGCAGGTCCTCCTCGGCGAAGGGTCACGCTTGTGTTCCTCGGGCTTCGCCCTCGGCAACAAGCTCCCTCGCCTCGGACGAGAGAGCGAGCTCTCTCTCCTCGGCTCAGTCGCTTGTGGGCCTGGGAGGACTTGAACCTCCGGCCTCATCCTTATCAGGGATGCGCTCTAACCAACTGAGCTACAGGCCCGTCGTACCGCTGCCGGCACGGTGGAGCAGCGTAGCAGGGGGTCAGACGCCCCTCACTCCCGCTCGGCGAGCGTGACCTCGACCCCGCCGGTGAAGGACGCGCAGATGTTGTAGAGCAGCGCGCCGAGCGTCGCGAGGGCGGTGAGGAGCACGACGTTGGCGGCCGCGACAAGGGCCCCGATGCCGACGAACCGGCCCTGGGTGAGCAGCGGACCGCCGCCGTTCACGTCGGTGAAGGCCTGGTTCACGCTGTGCGGCACGCCGAAGGCGGACAGCAGCCCGTAGAGCACCCAGGCCGCGACGATCGTGACGACCGCGAGGAACAGCGACAGCAGCAGCGAGACCACGAAGGCCGACCACGGGTCGATCCGCCGGACCGCCAGCCGGGCGCGCCGGCTGCGCACCGCCGTCGGCGGCCGGGTCAGCGGCGGTCGCGGCGGCGCGGGACGGGCTCCGCGCTCCGGGACGACCGTCGAGCCCCCCGTCGACCCCGGGGCGGGGGCGGGCCGGCGCGGCGGCGGCAGCGGCTCCGGGCGTGCCGGCACGCCCTCGCCCTCGGTCACGCCTGCGCCTCGGGCTCACCGGCTGCCGGCTCGGCGACCTCGGGCGCGCCGGGCTCGACGCCCTCGTCGATGGCGTCCGCATCCCCCGGCTCGTCGGCCTCGCCCGGCTCCTCGGGCTCGTTGCGCGCCAGCGCCACGACCGCGTCGCCCTCGTCGAGCTTGACGAAGATGACCCCCATCGTGTCCCGGCCGCGCGGCTCGACCTCGGAGACGCCGCTGCGGGTCACCGAACCGGACTGGCGGATGCACAGCACCTCGTCGTCCTCGCCGACGATGAGCGCGCCGACCAGCGAGCCCCGGGCGTCGGACAGCTTGGCCGCCTTGACGCCGAGGCCGCCCCTGATCTGCACCTTGTACTGGTCGACCCTCGTGCGCTTCGCGTACCCGCCGTCGGTGACGGTGAAGACGAACCGCTCCTCGTCCGCGCTGCGGACCACGTCCATCGACAGCAGCTCGTCGTCCGTGCGGAACCGCATGCCGCGCACGCCGGAGGTGTCGCGTCCCATCGGGCGCAGCTGCTCGTCGTCGGAGTGGAACCGGATGGACATGCCCTTCTTCGACACGAGCAGCAGGTCGTCGTCCGCGCTGCACAGCGCGGCGCCGATGAGCTCGTCGCCCTCGCGCAGGCTGATCGCGATGAGCCCGCCGGTGCGGTTCGAGTCGAACTTGGCGAGCTCGGTCTTCTTCACCTGCCCGTCGCGGGTCGCCAGGACGAGGTACGGCGCCGCCTGGTAGTCCTGCAGGTCGATGACCTGGGCGATCTTCTCGTCCGGCTGGAAGGCGAGGATGTTCGCCACGTGCTGGCCGCGGGCGTCGCGGTTCGCCTCGGGCAGCTCGTGCGCCTTGGCGCGGTAGACCCTGCCCATGTTGGTGAAGAACAGCAGCCAGTGGTGCGTGGTGGTCGTGAAGAAGTGCGCCACCACGTCGTCCTGCTTGAGCTGCGCGCCCTTCACGCCCTTCCCACCACGCCGCTGCTGGCGGTAGAGGTCGGTCTTCGTGCGCTTCGCGTAGCCGCCCGTCGTCACGGTGACGACGACGTCCTCCTGCGCGATGAAGTCCTCCGCGGACATGTCCCCCTCGAAGGGGACGATGCGCGTGCGGCGCTCGTCGCCGTACTTGTCGACGATCTCGGTCATCTCCTCGCCGACGATGCGCCGCTGCCGGGCGCCGTCCGCGAGGATCGCGGTGAGGTCGGCGATCTCCGCCTCCCGCTCGGCGAGCTCGTCGAGGATGCGCTGCCGCTCGAGGGCGGCGAGCCGGCGCAGCTGCATGTCGAGGATGGCGACGGCCTGGATCTCGTCGATGTCGAGCAGCTGCATGAGGCCCTCGCGGGCCGCGTCGGCGCTCTCCGCGCCGCGGATGAGCGCGATGACGGCGTCGAGGGCGTCGAGGGCCTTGCCGAGCGCGCGCAGGATGTGGGCGCGCTCCTCGGCCTTGCGCAGCCGGTAGCGGGTGCGCCGGACGATGACCTCGACCTGGTGCGCCACGTAGTAGCGGACGAACTCGTCCAGCCGGAGCGTGCGCGGGACCCCGTCGACGATCGCGAGCATGTTCGCGCCGAAGGTGAACTGCAGCTGGGTGTGCTTGTAGAGGTTGTTGAGCACGACCTTCGCGACCGCGTCGCGCTTGAGCACGATGACCAGCCGCTGGCCCGTGCGCAGCGAGCCCTCGTCGCGCACGTCGGCGATGCCGCCGATCCGGCCCTCCTTGACGAGCTCGGCGATCGACAGGGCCAGGTTGTCCGGGTTGACCTGGTACGGCAGCTCCGTGACGACGAGCTGGGTGCGGCCGCGGGCGTCCTCGTCCACCTCGACGACCGCGCGCATCCGGATGCTGCCGCGGCCGGTCCGGTACGCCTCCTCCAGGCCCTGCCGGCCGACGATGAGGCCGCCCGTCGGGAAGTCCGGGCCCTGGATGCGCGCGAGCAGCGCGTTGAGCAGCTCCTCGTCGGTCGCCTCGGGGTGGTCGAGCGCCCAGAGCACGCCCTGGGCCACCTCGCGCAGGTTGTGCGGCGGGATGTTCGTCGCCATGCCGACCGCGATGCCGCTGCTGCCGTTGACGAGCAGGTTGGGGATGCGGCTGGGCAGGATGTCGGGCTCCTGCGAGCGCCCGTCGTAGTTGGCGCTGAAGTCGACCGTCTCCTGGTCGATGTCGCGCAGCATCTCCATGGCGAGCGGCGCCATCCGGCACTCCGTGTACCGCATCGCGGCAGCCGGGTCGTTGCCGGGCGAGCCGAAGTTGCCGTTGCCGTCGACGAGCGGGTACCGCAGCGACCAGGGCTGGGCGAGGCGCACGAGGGTGTCGTAGATCGCGCTGTCACCGTGCGGGTGGTAGTTCGCCATGACGTCGCCGACGACGCGGGCGCACTTGAAGTAGCCGCGGTCCGGGCGGTACCCGCCGTCGTACATGGCGTAGAGCACCCGCCGGTGCACCGGCTTGAGCCCGTCGCGCACCTCGGGGAGCGCGCGGCCCACGATCACCGACATCGCGTAGTCGAGGTAGGAGCGCTGCATCTCCACCTCGATGCCGACCAGGTCGACACGGTCGTGCGGCGGCGGGAGCTCTACCTCGGTCACGCGGGGCCTCTCTCAGTCCGTGCGCTGTTCCACGTGGAACAGCGCGGGCGGTCGTGTTCCACGTGGAACAGCCGCTTAGATGTCAAGGAACCGGACGTCCTTCGCGTTGCGCTGGATGAAGGACCGCCGCGCCTCGACGTCCTCCCCCATGAGCACGGAGAACAGCTCGTCGGCCGTCGCCGCGTCGTCGAGCGTGACGCGCAGCAGCACGCGCTGGGCCGGGTCCATCGTCGTGGACCACAGCTCCTCGGCGTTCATCTCGCCGAGGCCCTTGAAGCGCTGGATCGCCTCGCCGCTCTTGGGGAGCTTCTTGCCGGCCTCCTGGCCCGCCTGCACCAGCCCGTCGCGCTCGCGGTCGGAGTAGGCGTACTGCACCTCTCCGCCGTTCCACTTGATCTTGTACAGCGGCGGCTGGCCCAGGTAGACGTGCCCGTGCTCGATGAGCGGGCGCATGAAGCGGAACAGCAGCGTGAGCAGCAGCGTGCGGATGTGCTGGCCGTCGACGTCGGCGTCGGCCATGAGCACGACCTTGTGGTAGCGCAGCTTGGCCAGGTCGAACTCGTCGTGGATGCCGGTGCCGAGGGCCGTGATCATCGCCTGGACCTCGTTGTTCTTGAGGACGCGGTCGATGCGGGCCTTCTCGACGTTGAGGATCTTGCCGCGGATCGGCAGGATCGCCTGGAACTTCGAGTCCCGGCCGCCCTTGGCGCTGCCGCCGGCGGAGTCGCCCTCCACCACGTAGATCTCGCACTGCGCCGGGTCGGTGCTCTGGCAGTCGGCGAGCTTGCCCGGCAGCGAGGAGCTCTCGAGCAGCCCCTTGCGCCGGGTCAGGTCGCGCGCCTGGCGGGCGGCGATGCGCGCCCGCGCCGCCTGGGTGGCCTTGACGATGACGTCCTTGCCCTCGCCCGGGTGCTCCTCGAGCCAGTCCTTGAGCCGCTCCCCGACCACCTTCTGCACGAAGCCCTTGGCCTCGGAGTTGCCGAGCTTGGTCTTCGTCTGCCCCTCGAACTGCGGCTCGCTGATCTTCAGGCTGATGATCGCGGTGAGGCCCTCGCGGATGTCGGAGCCCTCGAGGTTCGGCTCCTTCTCCTTGAGGTGGCCCTTCGCGCGCGCCCAGTCGTTGACGACGCGGGTGAGCGCGGAGCGGAAGCCCTCCTCGTGCGTGCCGCCCTCGTGCGTGTTGATCGTGTTGGCGAACGTGTACACCGACTCGTTGTAGGAGTCGGTCCACTGCATCGCCACCTCGACCGACATCCGCTGCCCCGGCGCGTCGACCGCGGACTCGTCCTCGAAGCCGATGATCGTCGCGTGAACTGGTGTTCGGGTCGCGCCGAGGTGCCGCACGAAGTCCATGAGGCCGTTCGGGTAGTGGTAGACGACCTCGACGAGCTCGCCGTCGTTGAGCTCGAGCCGCTCGTCCCGCAGCGTGATCGACAGCCCCTTGTTGAGGAAGGCCATCTCCTGCAGCCGCCGGGTGAGCGTCTCCCGGCTGTACGTCGTGGTCTCGGTGAAGATCGTGTCGTCGGCCCAGAAGCAGAGCGTGGTCCCGGTGCGGTCGGTCGGCTCCCCCTTCACGAGCGGCCCGGGGACCGTCGCGAGGTACTCCTGCCGGTGCACGAAGCCCTCGCGGTGCACCTCGACCGTCAGCCGGCTGGACAGCGCGTTGACGACGGCCGCCCCGACGCCGTGCAGGCCACCGGACACGGCGTACGTCTGCGAGTCGAACTTGCCGCCGGCGTGCAGCGTGCTCAGCACCACCTGGACGGCGGGCACGCCCTCCTTGGGGTGCATCTCCACGGGGATGCCGCGCCCGTTGTCCTCGACGGACACCCCGCCGTCGGCCAGCAGCCGCACGATGATCGTGTCGCAGTAGCCCGCCAGGGCCTCGTCGACCGCGTTGTCGACGATCTCGTAGACGAGGTGGTGCAGGCCGCGCTCGCCGGTCGAGCCGATGTACATGCCGGGGCGCTTGCGCACCGCCTCGAGGCCCTCGAGGACGGTGATGCTGGAGGCGCCGTACCCGCCGTTCTCGGTGGTGGTGACGACTTCGTCGGTCATGCCCACGTCCTGCTCCGCCCGCAGGCCGGTGGGCTCGGGGGCTGTCAGAGGAAAACGGGCCACGAGGGCCCGCGTCTGGGTGGAGTGTAGCCCTTCACGACGACAGGCACGGCCGTAGGAGGCCCTGTGGACGCCGCTGTCGCCTTGACCCCCGGGGTCGGTGTCCCCCCACGTGCCTGGCGTCCCGGGCCGTCAGCCGTAGGTGTCCCGGGGACCGCGGCCCTGGACGCGGCGCGGCCCGCGGCGCCAGTCGGGCTGCACCGGGCCCCGGACGACGACCTTCTGCACGACCCCGTCGCCGACCTGCTCGCGCAGCCGTGCCTGCAGCGTCCTCGTCATCAGCCGCAGCTGGGTGGCCCACGCCGTCGACTCGGCGACGAGCACCAGCTCGCCGTCCACGAGCGACACCGGCTGGCAGTGGTCGGCGATCTCCGGGCCGACGAGCGAGGCCCAGTTGGCCAGCACCCCCGCGTTCGTCGTCGTGTCCTGCCAGCCGCGCTCGTCGACCAGCCGCTGGATGGCCTCGCCGAAGCGCACC
>DATJGA010000092.1:0-4813 GCA_035495395.1 Mycobacteriales bacterium
GCGCTCGAGGAGCAGGCGGCCAAGGACAGCGCGACCCGCGGCGCGCAGATCCGCACCGTCGACCGGTCGGAGAAGATCCGCACGTACAACTGGCCGGACAACCGCATCGCCGACCACCGCAGCGGCTACAAGGCCAACAACCTCATGCAGGTGCTCGACGGCGACCTGGACGCGGTCATCCAGTCGATGGTCGACGCGGACACCGAGGCGCGCCTGAAGGGGGAGGGGTCCTGAACCTCGTCGAGGCCCTCCGGTGGGGCACCGCGACCCTCGAGGCGGCCGGGGTCGCCAGCCCCGCCCACGACGCGCGGGCGCTGGCGCTGCACGTGCTCGGGCTGCACAAGCCGCACGAGCTGGTGCGGGTCGAGGAGTTCCCCGGCGAGGCGTACACCGCGCTCGTCGAGCAGCGTGCCGCGCGGGTGCCGCTGCAGCACCTGCTGGGGTCGGTCGGGTTCCGCTGGATCGAGCTGCAGGTCGGGCCGGGGGTGTTCGTCCCGCGCCCCGAGACCGAGGTCGTCGTCGGGTACGCCATCGACGCGCTGCCCAAGGACGCGGCGCCGGTGGTCGTGGACCTGTGCACCGGGTCGGGGGCGATCGCGCTGTCGGTCGCGCACGAGGTGCCGGGCGCCGTCGTGCACGCCGTCGAGCTCGACCCCGCCGCCCTCGAGTGGGCCCGGCGCAACGACCCGAGGGGCACGGTCACCTGGCACCTCGGGCCGGTCGAGGGGTGCCTGCCCGACCTCGACGGGGCGGTGGACGTGGTGATCAGCAACCCGCCGTACGTCGCGGAGACCGAGCGGCACCTCCCCGACCCCGAGGTCATCGACCACGACCCGCACCTTGCGCTGTTCGCCGGCGAGGACGGGCTCGACGTCGTCCGCGAGGTCGAGCGCGCCGCGCGCCGGCTGCTGCGGCCCGGCGGGCTGCTCGTGGTCGAGCACTCCGACCGGCAGGGGGAGTCCGCCCCGGCCGTGCTGGAGCAGGCCGGCGGCTGGGCCGAGGTGCAGGACCACCAGGACCTCACCGGGCGCGACCGCTACGTCACGGCAAGATGGCAGGGATGACGACCTTCGACTGCCGCACCGAGCTCGAGCCCGGGGTCACGGCCGCGGCCGACGCGCTGAAGCGCGGCGAGCTCGCGGTGCTGCCGACCGACACCGTGTACGGCGTGGCCGCGGACGCCTTCAACCCGACCGCGGTGGGCCGGCTGCTCGAGGCGAAGGGCCGCGGGCGCGACATGCCGACGCCGGTGCTCGTGGCGAGCGCGCGCACGCTCGAGGGGCTGTGCGACACCGTCCCGCAGGCCGCCCGCGACCTGGTCGACGCCTTCTGGCCCGGCGCGCTGACCCTCGTGCTCCGGCACGCCGCCACCCTCGCCTGGGACCTCGGCGACACGAAGGGCACGGTCGCGGTGCGCATGCCGCTCGACCGGGTCGCCCTCGCGGTGCTCGAGCGCACCGGCCCCCTCGCGGTCTCCAGCGCCAACCGCAGCGGCATGCCCCCGGCGGTCGAGGCCGCCGAGGCCGAGCAGCAGCTGGGCACCTCGGTCGACGTCTACCTCGACGGCGGCCCGGCGGGCGACCCGGTGCCGAGCACGATCGTGGACCTCACCGGCGACACCCCCCGGGTGCTGCGCCTCGGGGCGCTGTCCGTCGAGGAGCTGCGCGCCGTCGTACCCGCCCTGCACGAGGCCGAGTGACGTTCCGGGTCCTCGTGGTCTGCACGGGGAACATCTGCCGCTCGCCGATGGCGGAGCACCTGCTGCGCGCGGGGCTGGCGGCACGCGGGGTCGAGGGCGTCGAGGTCTCCTCGGCGGGCACGCACGGGCTGGTGGGGGAGCCGGTGCAGCAGCACGCCTCCGCGGTGCTCACCGAGCGGGGCATCGACCACAGCGCCTTCGCCGCCCGCCGGCTGGACGCCGACCTCGTCGCCGGTGCCGACCTCGTCCTCGGCGCGAGCCGCGAGCACCGCGCGGCTGCGGTCACCCTCGTCCCGCGGGCGGCGGGCCGCACGTTCACGATCCGCGAGCTCGACCGGCTGCTGGCGCGGGTCGACCCGGCCGAGCTGCCGACCGACCCGGGGGAGCGGGCCCCTGCGCTCGTGGTCGCCGCCGCCCGGCAGCGCGGGATGGCGCACCCCGAGCGCCCCGAGGACGACGACGTCGCCGACCCGTACGGCGGGCCCGCCGCCGGCTACGCCCCGACCGCGCGCCTGCTCGACGCCTCCCTGCAGCGCTTCCTGGACATGGTCGGCGGCTAGGCTCAGGGGACCGCCGCAACGAGGAGCACAGCCGTGACGTTCTGGGGTCCTTCCTTCGACGACCTGCAGCAGACCGACCCCGAGATCGCCGGGGTGGTGGTCGACGAGCTGGACCGGCTGCGCAGCGGCCTGCAGCTCATCGCGAGCGAGAACTTCACCAGCCCCGCGGTGCTCGCGGCGCTGGGCAGCACGCTGAGCAACAAGTACGCCGAGGGGTACCCCGGCAAGCGCTACTACGGCGGGTGCGAGGTCGTCGACCGGGCCGAGCAGATCGGCATCGACCGGGCGAAGGAGCTCTTCGGGGCCGACCACGCGAACCTGCAGCCGCACTCCGGCGCCAGCGCCAACATCGCCGTGTACGGCGCGTTCCTGCAGCCCGGGGACACCGTGCTGGCGATGTCGCTGCCGCACGGCGGCCACCTCACCCACGGCACCAAGGTGAGCTTCAGCGGCAAGTGGTTCAACGCGGTGCACTACGGCGTCGCCCAGGAGACCGAGGACATCGACTACGACCAGGCCCGCGACCTGGCGCGCGAGCACCGCCCGAAGATGATCATCTGCGGCGGCAGCGCGATCCCGCGGCTCATCGACTTCAAGGCCTTCCGCGAGATCGCGGACGAGGTCGGCGCGATCCTCATGGTCGACGCGGCGCACTTCATCGGCCTCGTCGCCGGCGGCGCGATCCCCAGCCCGGTTCCGTACGCCGACGTCGTCACCTTCACCACGCACAAGGTGCTGCGCGGCCCGCGCGGCGGCATGCTCGTCTGCAAGGAGGAGCACGCCGCGAAGCTCGACAAGGCCGTGTTCCCGATGATGCAGGGCGGCCCGCTCATGCACGCCGTCGCGGCGAAGGCGGTCGCGCTCAAGGAGGCCTCCACCGACGCCTACAAGGCGTACGCGCGGCAGGTCATCAGCAACAGCCAGGCGCTCACCGACGCGCTCGCGGCCGAGGGCATGCGCCCCGTCACCGGCGGCACCGACACCCACCTCGCGCTGCTCGACCTGCAGGGCATCGACGTCACCGGCCAGCAGGCCGAGGCCCGCTGCGCGGCGGCCGGCATCGTGCTCAACAAGAACGCCATCCCGTACGACCCGCAGCCGCCGTCCATCGCCTCCGGCATCCGGGTCGGCACGCCCAGCGTCACCACCCAGGGCATGACCGAGGGCGACATGAAGGAGATCGCGGGCCTCATCGGCCGCGCGGTGCGCGACGAGGACGGCAGCCAGGCGGCCGACATCAGGAAGGGCGTCGACGCGCTGGTCACCGCCCACCCCGCCTATCCCAGATAGGTTCTCCAGGTGCGCGAGTACCTGCTCGTCCTCCTGGTCGCCGCCGGGGTGACCTGGCTGCTGACCCCGCTGGTACGCAGGCTGGCACTCGCCATCGGCGCCGTCGCGGAGCCGCGCGAGCGCGACGTGCACGACCACGCCATCCCGCGGCTCGGCGGCCTCGCCATGTACGGCGGGGTCTGCGCCGCGTTCCTCGTGGCCCACTCGCTGCCCGCCCTGTCGGCCATCTTCAAGTACTCCGACGTGCAGGCGGTCGTCGTCGCGGGCGGGGTCATCTGCCTGCTCGGCATCGCCGACGACAAGTGGCAGCTCGACGCGGTCACCAAGCTCGCCGGCCAGACCGTCGCCGCGGGCGTCATGGTGCTGCTCGGCCTGCAGATGCTCACCGTCACGTTCCCGGGCGTCGGCGCGATCATCCTCAGCAGCTGGGGCGTGCCGATCACCATCCTGCTCGTCCTCGTCACCGTGAACGCGGTGAACTTCGTCGACGGGCTGGACGGGCTGCTCGCCGGCGTCGGGGCGATCGCAGCGCTGGCGCTGTTCTTCTTCTCCTACGGCCTGGCCAGCGGCCGGGTCACCTTCGGCGTCGCGCAGGAGCGGATCAGCGCGCCCACGCTCATCGCGGTGGTGCTCGCGGGCGCCTGCCTGGGCTTCCTGCCGCACAACTTCAACCCGGCGCGCATCTTCATGGGCGACGCCGGGTCGATGCTCGTGGGCCTCATGCTCGCTGCCTCGGTGACCAGCCTGACCGGCCAGTTCAACTACTCGAACCTGCCGCCGAAGGCCGCGTTCCCCGTGCTGCTGCCGGTCCTGCTGCCCCTCGCGGTGCTCGCGGTGCCGTTCGTGGACCTCGTGCTCGCGGTGGTCCGCCGTACCCGGGCGGGGCAGAGCCCGTTCTCGCCCGACAAGCGGCACCTGCACCACCGGCTGCTCGAGATCGGGCACAGCCAGACGCGCGCCGTCGTCATCATGTACTTCTGGACCGCGCTCATCGCCTTCACCGGTGTGGCGGTCAGCCTCGCCGGCGCCGGGATGGTGCTCGGGGTCGCCGGAGCGATCGCCGTCGTGGGGCTGCTGGCGCTCAACCTGCCCCGGATCCGGCACCAGCGGTCGTGACCGATACCACTCGCCGCCCGGCCGACGTGCCCGTGTTGCACCCCTGTAGGATTCCTCGTGCCTGAGCAGGAAGACGGCCCCTCGGCGTCCGAGAGGCCGTCGTTCTCGCTCGGCACGCTGGCGGGCCTCGGCCTGGCCAACGCGATCT
>DATJGA010000093.1:0-2075 GCA_035495395.1 Mycobacteriales bacterium
CAGCTTCGGTCCCTCGCTGCTGCTCGTGGCGCTGACCGGCGCGGTGCTGGCCCGCATGCAGTCGCTGCCGCGAGCCCTCCTCGCCGGCGCCGTCATCGGCATCACCGAGCAGCTGCTGCTCTGGAACTACGCGCAGGCCGGTCTGGTGCAGGTGGCGCTGTTCCTCATCATCCTCGTCGCGCTGCTCGTGCAGAAGCAGCGCGTCGGCCGGGCCGAGGAGAAGGGCTCGTGGGCCGCGGTGCAGGCCGCGCGTCCGCTGCCGCAGGCGATCCGCAAGGTCTGGGCGGTCCGCGCGATGGCGCCGGGCATCGGCCTGGTGTTCCTCACGGTCGCCGTCGTGCTGCCCCAGCTCATCAGCAACGCCAACAGCGTCAAGCTCACCGGCAGCTTCGGCTTCGTCATCATCGGCCTGAGCGTCGGCATCATCACCGGCCTCGGCGGCCAGCTCTCGCTCGGGCAGTTCGCGCTCGGTGCCGTCGGCGCGTTCGCGAGCTACGAGGTCTCCCGCCGCACCGGCAGCTTCTTCGAGTCCTTCCTGTACGCCGGGCTCGCAGCCGCCGCGGTCAGCGTGCTCATCGGGATCCCGGCCCTGCGCATCAAGGGCCTGCTCCTCACGGTCACGACGCTGTCCTTCGCGCTCGTCATCCCGTCGTACGTGCTGCAGCAGGACTGGGTGCTGGGCTCCGGCAAGGACCCGGGCCGGCCGATCGTCTTCCACCACGCCCTCGACACCGGCCGCGAGTACTACTACGTCGGCCTCGCGACCCTGCTGGTCGCGCTGCTCATCGCGCGCAACGTGCGGTCCGGCGGGCTCGGCCGCCGGCTGATCGCGGTGCGCGACAACGAGGACGCCGCGCGCGCGTTCACCGTCCCCGCCTCGATGGTGAAGCTGCAGGGCTTCGCGCTCGCCGGCTTCCTCGCCGGCATCGGCGGCGCGATGTACGGCCACAGCCTGTCGCTCATCGGCGCGACCAGCTTCCCGACCCGGTCGAGCATCGACGTCGTCGTCATCGCGGTCATCGGCGGCATCGGCCTTCTCTACGGCCCGTTCCTCGGTGCCGCGGTCGTGCAGGGCGCCACGTTCCTGCCGCTGGACAGCGCCGGACTGGCCGCCACCGCCCTCGGCCAGCTGCTGATCATCATGTACCTCCCCGGCGGGCTCGGCTCGCTCGTCACCCCGGCCCGCGACCGGATCGCCGGCGTGCTGGCGCGGCGCGCCGGCGTCGACGTCGCGGCCGCGTACGCCGCCGAGCGGGGCTTCAACGAGAGCGGCACGGGCAGCGGCACGGCACCCGTGCTCGGGATCCCGCGCCAGCGCCGGCACGCGGTCAGCGGCGTCCTGCTCCGCGCGGAGGGCCTGCGCAAGAGCTTCGGCGGCGTCCGCGCCGTCCGCGGCGTCAGCTTCGACGTCCGCCCGGGGGAGACGCTCGGCCTCATCGGGCCGAACGGCGCCGGCAAGACGACGACGTTCGAGCTGCTCGCCGGCTTCACGAAGGTCGACGAGGGCACCGTCACCTACGCCGGGCGCGACGTCACCGCGTTCGGGCCCGAGGCCCGCGGCCGGGCCGGGCTCATCCGGTCGTTCCAGGACGCCGCGCTGTTCCCGACGCTGACCGTCCTCGAGTGCGTGCAGCTGTCGCTGGAGCGGATGGAGCCGACCCGCCTCGTGCCCTCGCTGCTCGGCCTTCGCGGCGCGGAGAAGCGCAAGCTGCGCAAGGCCGAGGAGCTCGTCGCGTGGATGGGCCTCGAGCGCTACCGCGCCAGCCAGATCCAGGAGCTGTCGACGGGCACCCGCCGGATCGCCGAGATCGCCTGCCTCGTCGCGCTGCAGCCGCAGCTGCTGCTGCTGGACGAGCCCAGCTCGGGCGTCGCGCAGAAGGAGACCGAGGCGCTCGGCGCCCTGCTCGTCCGGCTGAAGGCCGAGCTCGGGCTGACCCTGGTCATCATCGAGCACGACATCCCGCTCATCATGTCGCTGGCCGACCGGATCATCTGCATGGCCGACGGCGAGGTCATCGCGGCCGGCACCCCCGACATCGTGCGCAACGACCCGGCGGTGGTGGAGGCGTACCTTG
>DATJGA010000094.1:0-2845 GCA_035495395.1 Mycobacteriales bacterium
ACGACCTTCGGGTCGTCCTCCATCGCCTTGCGCAGGCCCTCGGTGAGCGCCTTCGCCATCGTCAGCTGTGCCCTCAGGCGTGCGCTCCCTGTGCGAAACCGGCGAGGTAGTTGCCGAACTCCTCGCGTTGCTGGCCGAGCAGCGGGGTCTGCTCGTCGTACACGCTGTCGAACATGGAGAGCGGATCCGGATCGGGCATCTCGAGGCAACCCTTGCGGATCCGCGCAGCGAGCTCATCGGCGTCGGCCTCGACGCTGTCGAAGAACGTGTTGTCGACGATCTGCTGCTTGTAGAGGAACGCCTTCATCCGCTCGAGCGGGTCCTTGAGCTTCCAGGCTTCCAGCTCGCTGGACAGGCGGTACCGGGTCGGGTCGTCGGAGGTGGTGTGCGCGCCCATCCGGTAGGTGAACGCCTCGACCAGGGTCGGGCCCTGACCGGTGCGCGCGGCGTCGAGCGCCGCCCGCGTCACGGCGTAGCTGGCGAGCACGTCGTTGCCGTCGACCCGCACGCCGGGGAACCCGAAGCCCTCGGCCCGCCGGTAGAGCGGGATCCGGCTCTGGTGGTCGGTCGGGGTGGAGATGCCCCACTGGTTGTTCTGGCAGAAGAAGACGACGGGGGCGTTGTAGACGCTGGCCCAGACGAAGGCCTCGTTGACGTCGCCCTGGCTGGAGGCCGCGTCGCCGAAGTACGCGATGACGGCCTCGCCGGTCTCCGGGTCGCCCACCGCGCCGTCCATGGCCACGCCCATGGCGTACCCCGTCGCGTGCAGCGTCTGCGAGCCGATGACGATCGTGTAGAGGTTGAAGCGCTTCTCCTGCGGGTCCCAGCCGCCGTTGCTCACGCCGCGGAACAGCCCCAGCAGCTTGAGCGGGTCGACGTCGCGGCACCAGGCCACGCCGTGCTCGCGGTACGTCGGGAAGGCGAAGTCCTGGGGGCGCAGCGCGCGACCGGAGCCGACCTGCGCCGCCTCCTGACCGAGCAGCGCGGCCCAGATGCCCAGCTCGCCCTGCCGCTGCAGCGCGGTCGCCTCGACGTCGATCCGGCGTACCAGCACGAGGTCGCGGTAGAAGGCGCGGTACTCGTCGTCGGTCAGCTCGACGTCGTAGTCGGGGTGGTGCACCCGCTCACCCTCGGGGGTGAGGAGCTGCACGAGGGGGGTGTCGCTCTCCGCAACAGGCACTGGGGCTCCTTGTGGGCGTCCGCTGAGGTCATCCTGGCACGCCCTGTGACCCGCGTCTCACCCTTCGGCGTCAGTGCTTGAGCTGCCCCAGGTGCTTGCCGTGGTCGTCCGGGTGCGCGGGGTGCGCGCGGTGCCCGTGGCCGGGCTTCACGTCGGGGTCGACCACCGGCGGCGGGACGACGGGAGGCTCCACCACGGGCGGTGTCACGACCGGCGGGGTGACGACGGGCGGGGTGATGACGGGGCCCTCGACGGGGGGAGCCGGCACGTCGGGCACGACGACCACCGGCTGCGGGGCGACGGGGCGGACGACGACGGTGCGCGGCCCGGGCACGGTGATGCTGCCGGGAGCGCGGTCCACGACGACCGGGGCCCGGGGCACCAGCGACGGCTGAGGCGCCGCGACGACGGGGGACGGCTGCCGGAGGTCGCGGGTGCCGTGCGACAGGAGCAGCGTCGTGCCGGTGGTGGTGAGCACGATGAGCGCAGCCGTGGTCACCCCGAGGCCCACCTTGGGGCTCTGGAGGATGCGAGAAGGCAGGTCGACCACAGACCCCACCTTCCCTCACTCAAAGCCACCAAACCCTGACAGAGCGTGTCGGTCCACGCGTACGCAGAAGCGCGACTCCTCCATCATGCCCCCGTTCGGCCCATCTGAGACAGGGCCAAACGGTGGACTAGCCCTCGAGGGCCGCCTTGAGGCTCGCCAGCGTGTGCTCGATGCTGCGCCCGGTGGCGCTCTCGCGGTCCAGCACGCCTGTGGCCACGCCTGCGGGGAGCTTGAACCAGCCCGGACGGCGGTCCTGCCAGCCCTCGGTGACGGTGCAGCCGTCGGCGGTGGGCAGGAAGGTGTAGCGCCAGCGGGAGACCGGTATGAACCGGTACGAGGAGACGTCGAAGGCGAACTCCCGGCCCGGGTCGGCGGTCACGACCCGGACGCTGGTGGACCAGCGGTGCAGCCCGTTGCGGTTGCGGCCTCGGAACCGCGCGCCGGCGACCGGCCCGGTCGCGCCGCCCAGCCACCGCCCGCCCACGTTCTCCGGGCTGAGCGCCCCCATCCCCGGCAGGTCGCTGACGAGGTCGTAGGCCGCCTCCGGGGTGGCGCGGACCTCGATGCTCCGGCTGATCTCCATGCCCGGACTCTAGGAGGCGGCCCGCTGGCTACCGTGGCGACGTGACGTACGCGCGGCCGGTGCCCCTCATCGGGGACGCGACGTCCGCCGCCGAGCGGGCCGGCGACCCGACCGGCTGGGCCTTCCCCGAGGCGGACCGCGCCGCGTTCTACGGCGTTCTGGGTGCGCGCCGCGACATCCGCCGGTACCGGCCCGACGTGGTGCCGGAGCCGGTGCTGACCCGGGTCCTCACCGCCGGGCACCAGGCCCCGTCGGTGGGGCACTCGCAGCCGTGGCGGTTCGTCGTCGTGCGCGACGCGGGGCTGCGGGAGCGGGCGGCCTGGATGGCCGACCAGGAGCGGCTCGCCCAGGCCGCCCAGCTGGCGCCCGAGTCGGCGCGCGCCCTGCTGGACCTGCAGCTCGAGGGGATCCGCGAGGCGCCGCTCGGGGTCGTCGTGTGCTGCGACCGCCGCACGCCGGCAGCGGGTGTCCTCGGCCGGGCGACCTTCCCCGACGCCGACCTGTGGTCCTGCGCGTGCGCGATCCAGAACCT
>DATJGA010000095.1:0-5571 GCA_035495395.1 Mycobacteriales bacterium
GACTCGACGATGACAAGGCGCTGACGGCCGGGCACGGCTCTCCAAGATCGATGGGGTGGGCTCTTGCGGACCAGGGTGCATGACGCTGTCAAGCCCCCGTCTCACGACCACCCTGCCAGAAGAGCCCCGGTACGACGGGGAGGGCCCGCCCGCCGAAGCGGACGAGCCCTCCCGTGATCCCCCCGGACCGAGCTACTTCGTGAACGTGAAGAACGCGTAGTGCGGCGCGCCGTCCGCCGTCTTCACGGTCAGGCGCTGACACGTGTTGGCCCAGCTGGTGGCGGTCTTCCAGGTGTAGATGTACTGCCCCGCCGTCGCGTCGTACTTCAGACCGCTGGTGGTCGCGGTCCCGACCTCCTCGAGGGCGTCGACAACCGCCGCGGTCGAGCAGCTGACCGGCGTGACGGACGGCGAGTTGGTCGCGAAGATGCTCAGGCCCTGGTTGCCGCCGAGGCTGAACTTCACCGGGATGCTGCTGCCCGCCTTGGCCTTGTTGAAGACCGTGCCCGCGATGACGCTGGAGTCCTTGCCGTTGCTGTTGTTCGGCGCGGCGTCGATCGGCTGGTAGAAGCCGGTCCACACGTAGCTGAGCGTGATGGCGCCCGCCGTGTAGCTCGCCGTGTAGTTCTGGGCGACGAGCCCGCTGCACGTCACCGGGTACGACACCCCGACCGGCGAGGACGCCGTGTAGGTGGTGCTGCAGGTCGGCTGGGTCGTGAGGTTCCACGCGCCCTCGCCCGAGACGAACCCGGTGATGGTCGGCGTCAGGGTCGGCACCGCGTCGCCCGGGTGCAGGGCGAAGCTCGGCGCCGCCACGGTCAGCACGGCCGCGGTGATGTTCGCCGTCGTCGTCGCGGTCGACGAGGAGAGCGCGTAGTTGCCGGCGTCATCGCCCGTGAGAGCGACGTCCGCGGTCACGGTCTTCCCGTTACCGACGTTCTGGTCGGCGAAGTGCCCGTTGCTCGCGGTCAGCGTGACCGCATCAGTGCCCACGATGCCCGAGACCGGGTTCACGGCCGTGACGGTCGCGCTGTCCACGCCGTCGTAGGTCTTGTTGCTGGCCGTGATGGTCCCCGTCAGGGTCTTCGCGGTGATGTTCGCCGTCGTGGAGGAGACGCTGCCCAGCGTGTAGTTCGCCGCGTCGTCACCCGTCAGGCTCGGGCTGACGGCGGAGACCGTCTTGCCGTTGCCGACGTTCGCGTTCGCGAAGGCCGCCGTGAGCGACAGCTCGACGTCGTCCCCGGCGATCGGGTCGTGCAGCGCCTTCGTCAGCACCGTGGCCGCCGTGCCGCCGTCGTACACCTTGTTGTCCGCCGTGAACGAGCCGGTGATGCCGAGCGGATCGATGTCCGCCAGCGCCTGGAACGGCGCGCCCGTCAGCGTGTAGTTCGCCGCGTCGCCGCCCTGGAGCTCGAGAACCGCCGTGACGGTCCTCCCCTCGCCCGCAGCTGCGTCGTCAAACGTCGCGCTGAGCACGTTGATGCTCACCTCGTCGGGCGAGACGACACCCGACCCGAGGATGGGGTGCACCGTCGCTGCGTCCGAGCCGTCGTAGGTCTTGTCGTCCGCGGTGATGCTGGCGCTCAAGCCCTTCGGGTCGATGTCAGCAGAGGCCGTGGCGGTGGAGGACGTGAGCTCGTAGTTGGCCGCGTCGTCGCCCGCGAGCGAGAGGTTCGCCGTGACCGTGTGCGGCCCGGCGTCCTCACCGTCGAAGGACGCGCTGTCGACGACCAGGTGCACGTCGTCGTCGCCGACCACGCGGTCCAGCGCAGGATCGGCCGGAGAGGCACTGGCCGAGGTGTTCCCGTCGTACGTCTTGTCGTCGGCGGTGATCGAGCCGGTCACCGTCCGCTTGAGGATGTTCGCGGTGGTCGACGCGGTGTCGCTGCTGAGGGCGTAGTTCGCGGAGTCGCCACCGGAGAGGCTGACGCCGGCCGTCACGGTGATGTCGTTCCCGGCGTCAGCAGAGGCGAAGCTGCCCGGGTCGACCTGGAGCGACACGTCGTCCGAGCCCACGACGCCGGTGAGCGTCACGGCGTGGACGACGGCATCTGTCGTCCCGTCGTACTCCTTGTTGTCAGCCGTGATGTGGCCCGTGAGGGTCTTCGGGCTGATGACCAGCGTGTCGGTCGCGTCGTCGGCGGCGTAGTCGTCACTGGTGAGGCTGGCCACCACTGCGTACTCACCGGCGTCGACCGGGAGGGTGCTCGACCCGTCGTACGTGATCGTGATGGTGGACAGACCGGAGGGGTCCGTCGTCGCCGTCGCCGCGTGGCCGGAGCCGTCGTAGACAGCAGTCAGGTCGCTCAGGGAGATGGTCGCCGTGGCCTTGTCCGGCACGACGCTGTGCGCTGCCGAGGTGATGGAGGAGTAGTTGCTGTCCGCTGCACGGGTGGCCGTGATCGCGCAGCTCCCGGTGCCGTGCGTGATGTGCACCTGGTTACCGACGACCTCGCAGGCGGTGCTGGAGCCCGCCCCGAAGGTGACCGACCCCCCGGCGGCGCTCGAGGTGTAGGTGATGTCGTAGGACTCACCGTACGTACCGGTGTCGGGGCCGGTCACGGACAGGGTCGGCGCCGCCTTCCCGACCGTCACCGTGTGGGACGGCGACGTCGTCGCGGAGTAGTTGCTGTCCGCGGCCTTCGTCGCGGTGATGGCGCAGGTCCCCGTGCCGCTCGAGATGCGCAGCTTGCCGCTCTCGATCGCGCACGCCGTGCTCGAACCGGCGTCGTAGGTCACCGCGCCGGTCCCCGAGCCACCCGTGGTGGTGATGTCCAGGAGCTGGCCGTACGTCCCGGCGTTCGGGGAGTCGATCGCGAGGGCGGTCTGGCTCGCCTGGCCGACGCTGAACGACGAGGGCGTCGCCGTGACGGCGTTGTAGTTGGTGTCGGCCGCCTTGCCACCCGTGACGGTGCAGGTGCCGCTGCCGCTCGTGATCGTGACGTCGGTGCCGCTGGCCGCGAGCGCGCACGCGCCGCTCGCACCGAAGGTCACGACGCCGGTGCCCGACCCGCCGCTGTACGAGATCGGGAGGGTCTGGCCGAAGCCGCCGCTCGTCGGGCTCGTGATCGCC
This sequence comes from Mycobacteriales bacterium, assembly GCA_035495395.1. GTDB lineage: Bacteria > Actinomycetota > Actinomycetes > Mycobacteriales > SCTD01 > RYN-111. The sequence continues at coordinate 3,074 of DATJGA010000095.1, forward strand.
ATCGCCGCCTGGTCGGCCTTCGTGACGGTGAACGTGCCGCTGTCGGAGGAGGAGGCGTAGCTGCTGTCGCCCGGCCAGGCGGCGTCGACGTCGTAGGCGACGGGGTCAGCGTTCAGCGCAGTGCCGATCGTCGCGACGAACGTCGCCACACCCGACGCGTTCGTCACGGCCGTTCCCGTAATGCCGCCGGCGTTGAAGTCGATGGTCTTGCCCGAGACCGGGAGGCCGCCAGAGGTCGTGGTGAGGGTGGCCGTCCAGGTCTTGGTCGCCGTGCCGTAGCTGAAGCTGGTCGTCGCGGGCGAGAGCACCAAGGATGTCGCTGCAGCCGTCGCGCTCACGCGCAGCGTGAAGTCACCGCTGTTCGTGTAGGTCGACCCGGCGATGCCGTCCGTCGCGGCGGCGTGGATGCTCCACGACGTGCCACCCGGCGTGCCGGCGGCCACGATGAACTGGAACTTCTTCGACTGCTTGCAGTTCACGGCGTCGAAGCTGACGGAACCCGCTGTCGCCGCGCCCTGGCCCTTGAGCTTCAGGTTCGTGTAGCCGGTCGTCGAGGAGACGGTGATCGTCGCCTTGTCCGAACCACCGCCGGCGTCACAGCCGGCAGGGTCACCCACGGGGGTCGCGGTCGCGTTGACCCGGAAGGCGACGAGGGTGGTCGAACCCGGCGCCACGGTGACGATCTGGCCGGCACCGCCGACGTTGTTCGTGAGCGTGTCCGCCGCTGCGATGCCCACGGCGCTCACTGCGAGCGCAGTTGCCCCCGTGATCGCGACGAGTGCCTTGACCGAGCGCTTCATGACGACTTCCCCCCGTTGGACCGCACACCGGGTGGGTTCGCCACTTGCTCCCCGCTGCCCAGGCGACCAAGTACAGGCAAGCGGATCGTTGCGTCACGGACTGACTACTCTCCGGTGCGAGTTTGCCAGGTGCAAGCGATGGGTATCTAGGGCCATTCGGCCGAACAAATCGGACATCAGGGCACCGCGGACCTACCCCTCCAGGAAGCCCTGCCCTACCAGTCGCCGTACGACGGGCAGCACGCTCGCCGTGAGCTCGCCCACCGGTTCGTCCAGAGCCGCGGCCAGCAGGTCGACCAGCGCCGCCAGCGGCTGCGTGCCGTCACACGCCGCGAGCAGTGACGCTCCGTAGGCGTCGATCCCGCCGCTCCAACGCAGGCCGCCCTCCTGCTGCAGCCGCTGGACGACCGGCTCCCAGCCCTCCGCCGTACGCTCCGCGACCTCGTGCAGCCGCACGTCCCCACGCAGCCGCAGGCGTGCCCCGAGCAGGTCGCCCTCCAGCAGGGCGCGCCGTGCGAAGTGGGCGGTCACCTCCTCGCCCCACGTCGCCGCCACCGGCTGGTCGACCACGTCGAGGTCCACCCGCGGTGCCAACCCGTCGGTACGGCGGTGCAGCGCCACGACGCCGAACGCCACCGCCTCGACGCCTGCCAGGGCGTCCACCCACTCGTCGAAGAGCGCGTCGAACGCCGACTCGTCGGTGTCGCGGAGCCAGGCCGTGACGTACTCCTCGGGATCGGCGAGCTCGCGCTGCACCACCCAGCCGTCGCAGCCGGTCCCCTCGAACCACGAGCGGATGCGGGCGTCGCCGTCCTCGCCCTGCAGGTGCAGCCAGTTCACGAGCAGCACGGCATGCCCACCAGGCGCCAGCACCGTGGGGATCTCGGACACCAGGCGCCGGGACACCTCGTCGCCGTCCAGGCCGGCGTCGCGGTAGGTGTACCGCCGGCCGGGTGAGACCACGAACGGCGGGTTGCTCACCACGAGGTCGAACGCCTCGCCGGCGACCGGTTCGAGCAGGTCCCCCGTGCGGGCCTCGACCGTCGCGCCGTTCAGCGCCGCCGCCAGGCGCGTGTACGCGACAGCACGCAGGTTCCGGTCGGTCGCCACGACCTGCTGGGCGTGCGGTGCGGCCAGCACGGCCTGCAGCCCCTGGCCGCAGCCGACGTCGAGGACGCGCTGGACCGCCGTACGGGGCGTCGCAGCAGCAAGCGTCAGCGAGGCCGCGCCGGCCCCGAGCACCTGGTCCAACGCGACGGTGCTCGCGACGTTGCCCGCGTCGTGCGGCACGGTGACGTCGAGGCTCCCGTGCGGCAGCGCCTGCAGCCGGACCGCCGCGGTGCCGTCGGGGAGCAGCCAGCTCGCGGGCAGCACACCGTCGTCGACCGGGGCACCCACCACCAGCGCCCGCACCAGCCGCGCCAAGGCGGAGGTCCCTGCGGAGCGCCGGAGAAGCGGCGCGCCCTCGCCGCGATCGAGGTGGGAGCGGTACCCGGGACCGAGGAGGTCCTCCAGGGACTCGCTTGACCACCCCGCCGTGGCGAGGGCGTCGCGTACCCGAGGAGCGTCCGCGAGGAGCGCCCCAGGGTCGGGCAGCACCGAGTGCTAGCGGCGGCTCAGCTGCAGCCGGCGGGTGCCGACGGCCGCGATGAGGAGCAGCAGCGAGATGCCGGTGACCGTGGTGCTCAGACCGGTCGG
>DATJGA010000096.1:0-6040 GCA_035495395.1 Mycobacteriales bacterium
GCCGCGCCGGACGGTCCGGGTGATCGCGTCGGCGAGCACGTCGAGGTCCGGCGCCGGGTGGTGCCGGTCGCCGTACGTCGACTCCACGACCACCGCGTCGACCGCGTCGGGAGGCTCGGGCGGCAGCAGCAGCGGGTGCGACGGCCGGCCGAGGTCGCCGGTGAAGAGCAGCCGCACGCCGTCCACGTCCACCGTGACGGTGGCCGAGCCGAGGATGTGCCCGGCCGGGTGCCAGGTGGCGGTCAGCCCGGTCGCCAGGTCCTTCGGCTTGTCGTAGAGCACCGGCTCGAGCCGGCTGATCGCCCGCCGCGCCGCGTCCTGGTGGTACAGCGGCCGCGGGTCGGCGTGCTTGGAGTACCCGTGGGCGGCGGCGTGCCGCGCCTCCTCCTCGAGCAGGTGCGCGCTGTCGAGCAGCACGATCGCCGCGAGCTGCGCCGTCGTCTCGGTCGCGTAGGCGCGGCCGCGGTAGCCCTCGTCGTACAGCCGCGGGAGGTACCCGCAGTGGTCCAGGTGCGCGTGCGTGAGGGCGACGGCGTCGAGCTCGCCCACGTCGAGCGGCACCCGGTCCCAGTTGCGCCGGCGCAGCTCCCGCTCGCCCTGGAACAGCCCGCAGTCGACGAGCAGCTGCGCGCGCGAGCCGCTGACGAGGGTCTTGCTGCCGGTGACCGTCCCGGCCGCCCCGAGGAAGGTGAGCGCGACGTCCATGACCCTCACGCTGGTACTCCGGTTGCCCGGCGGACAGGGCACAAAGGCCCCATCGCAGTGGCCCGCCAAGGGTCCTTCGCCCCTGTCGCGACGGCGGCGCACGGGGCATCGTGCAGGGCATGACGGTGCTGCCTCCTGCGCCCAGCCTGGGCTGGGACGTCCTGCTGCGCGACGGGCGCATCGCCCGCATCCGGCCGTTCGTCGCGGCCGACGAGCAGTCGCTGCTGGCCCTCAACGAGCGGGTCTCCGACCACACCCGGCTGATGCGCTACTTCTCCGTCGGCGACCGCCCCGGCCGCTGGTACGTCGAGCACCTGCTCCAGCAGGCCGCGCTGGGCAACGCGCTGGTCGCCCTCGTCGACGACGAGGTGGTCGCCGTCGCGAGCTACGCGCGCCTCGAGTCGGACCCGGGTACGGCGGACCTCGGCCTCATGGTCGAGGACGACCACCAGGCCTCAGGGCTCGGCTCGCTGCTCCTCGAGCACCTCGCGCACAGCGCCCGAGCCCACGGGATCAAGGCCTTCCACGCCGACGTCCTCGGCGAGAACCACCACATGCTCCGGATGCTGCGCAGCAGCGGCTACTCCGTGACGGGCGGGGCCGGCGCCGGGGTCGTCGAGCTCACCGTCGACCTGCAGGAGAGCCCGGCCGTGCGGGACGCCTCGGCCCGGCGGGAGATCGTCGCCGAGCGCGCCTCGCTGCAGCGGGTGCTCGCGCCCAGCAGCGTCGCCGTCGTCGGCAGCGCCCGCGCCGACAGCATCGCGCGCCGGGTCGTGTCGGCGGCGCAGCGCTTCGGCTACTCCGGGCTGCTGACCCTCGTCGACCGGCCGCACCGGCTCGAGGGCTCCGTCGACCTGGTCGTCGTCGCGGTGCCGGCCGAGCAGGTGCTCGACGTCGCGCAGGACGCCGCCGCCGCCGGTGCGGCGGGGCTGGTCGTCCTGTCGTCCGGGTTCGCCGAGCGGAGCGACGAAGGGGCGCGGCTGCAGGACGAGCTGCTCGCGCTGTGCCGCGCCTCCGGCATGCGGCTCATCGGCCCGAACTGCCTGGGGCTGCTCAACACCGAGCCCGACGTCCGCCTCAACGCCACCTTCTGCGAGGCCGCGCCGATGGTCGGCGGGGTCGCCCTCGTCTCGCAGTCGGGCGCCGTCGGCATGGCGGCGCTGCGCGACGCCGAGCGCCGCCGTACCGGGCTGTCGCTGTTCGTCTCCACCGGCAACAAGGCCGACGTCAGCGGCAACGACCTGCTGGAGTACCTCGCCGAGGACCCGCGCACGACCGTGGTCGGCATGTACCTGGAGTCCTTCGGCAACCCGCGCAAGTTCGCCCGCGTGGCAGGCGCTCTGGGGCGCACCAAGCCGGTCGTCGTGGTCAAGTCCGGGCGGACCGCGGCGGGTGCCGAGGCCGGCCGGTCGCACACCGCCGGCGCGGCCACCCCCGAGGTCGCGACCCAAGCCCTCCTTCGCGCCGCCGGCGCGATCCGGGCGGACGACATGGCCGAGCTGTTCGACCTGGTGACGCTGCTGTCGGCCTGCCGGCTGCCGCGCGGTCCGCGGGTGGCGATCCTCGGCAACTCGGGCGGCGCCGGGGTGCTGGCCGTCGACGCCGTCGTCACCTCGGGCCTGACGGTCGCGACGCTCGCCCCGCAGACCGAGGAGGCGCTGCGCCGCGTCGTGCCCGAGAGCGGCTCGGTGCAGAACCCCGTCGACCTGCTGGCCACGGTCACGGCCGGGCAGCTGCACGACGCGACGGCCCTGCTCCTGAAGGACCCCGGGGTGGACGCGGTCATCTCGCTGTACACGCCGGCCGACGCCCAGCACGCCGAGCAGTACGCCGAGGCGCTGGTCTCGGCCAGCGAGCAGGCCCCGCACATCCCCGTCCTCGTCAGCTTCCCCGGCCTGGTCGTCCCGCCGTACGGGCTGTCGCGCGCGCAGCAGCCGGACCTGCCCTTCTTTGCCTACCCGGAGCAGGCGGCCCGGGCGCTCGCCAAGGTCGTCGAGTACGCGCGGTGGCGGGCCGCGGGGGAGGCCGAGCCCGTGCCCGAGCCGACCCCGCCCGTGGTGCGCACCCCCGCGATCGAGCAGGCGCTGGACCCGGGTGCGAGCGGCCGGCGCTGGCTCGGGCCGGACGAGGTGTCCCTGCTGCTGCAGGCCGCCGGCGTGCCCGAGGTCGCCTCCGTCACCACGACGAGCGCCGCCGAGTCGGTGCAGGCGGCGGCCGAGCTGGGGTACCCCGTGGTGCTGAAGGCGCACGGGCCGGGCCTGGTGCACAAGGCGGACGTCGGCGCGGTCGTCCTCGGCCTCGTCGACGGTGCGGCGGTGGCGGCCGCCTGGGACGACCTGCGGTCGCGGCTGGGCGACGCGATGGCGGGCGGCCTGGTGCAGAAGCAGCTGTCGACGGCGCAGTCCCTCGAGCTGCTCGCCGGGGCGTACGTCGACCCGACCGTGGGCCCGCTGGTGCTCGCCGGGCTCGGCGGCACGCTCACCGACATCCTCGACGACCGCGTGCTGCGGGTGCCGCCCACCACGCGCGCGCAGGCGCTGGCGCAGCTGGCCGAGCTGCGCGCAGCCCCGGCGCTGAGCGGCTTCCGCGGGCTGCCCCCGCTCGCGGCCGACGCGGTCGCCGACGTGCTGGTCGCGCTCGGACGGCTGCTCGAGGCGTGCCCCGAGATCCGCGAGGTGGACCTCAACCCGGTGCTCGTCACCGCCTCCGGTGCGTGGGTGCTCGACGCGCGGATCGCCGTGGCCCCCGTCGAGCAGGACACCTCGGCGCCGTTCCGCTCGCTCCGCCCGCCGGTCACCGGGAGCACCGCATGAGGTCCGTCCCCGTCCTCGGCCGCGCGCTGGACAACGCCCGCCGTGCCCTCGACGACGTGCGGAGGGCGGTGACGGACCGGGCCGAGCTGCAGGAGGGCGGCGAGCGGGGGGTCGCCCGGCTCACCCACGACGAGGCGGTGGAGCTGCTCGCCCGGCACACCGTGGGGCGGTTCGCCTACGTCGCGCGCGAGGGCGCGCCCGACGTCGTCCCGGTCAACTACGCCTGGCGCGACGGCGCGATCCTCATCCGGTCCGGCCCGGGGCCGAAGCTGCAGGCCGCGCAGCGCGGCGAGCGGGTCGCGTTCGAGGTCGACGAGCTCGACGTCGACCGCCGTACCGGGTCCAGCGTCGTCGTCACCGGCCGCGCCACCGTGGTCGGCGCGCACCCGGACGACGACCCGGAGCCGTGGGCGAGCGGGCCGCGGCGGCACGTCATCCGCATCACGCCGTCGCGCGTCGACGGCCGACGGATCGGCTGAGTCAGCCCACCAGGTCGCGGTAGACCTGCTCGTACGCCGAGGCCATCAGGCTGGTGTCGAAGCGGTCCAGCGCGTCCTGCCGGCACGCGGCGGACGACAGGGCGGCGCTGGCGTGGATCGCCTCGACGAGGTCGGACTCCTTGTCCACGACGACGCCGGTGACGCCGTCGCGCACGACCTCCGGCACCGCGCCCTCGCGCATGGCGACGACCGGGGTGCCGCACGCGAGCGCCTCGACCATGACCAGGCCGAACGGCTCGTCCCAGACGATCGGGAAGAGCAGGCAGCGCGCCCGCGACAGGAGGTCGCGCTTCCGTGCCGCGTCGGCCACGCCGAGCAGCTCGACGCCCGGCCCGAGCCGCGGCTCGACCTCGGTGCGGAAGTACTCCCGCTCCAGCGGCTCGCTGCACTTGCCGGCCATCAGCAGCCGGACCCCTGCCCCCCGTGCGGCGTCGATCGCGACGTGCGGCGCCTTCTCGGGGTGGAACCGCCCGAGGAACAGGGCGTAGTCGTCCTTGTCCTCGCGGTAGGGGAACGTCTCGACCTGCACCGCGTTGGGGACGGTCGCCACCCACGGCAGGTGCGGGGCGGTCGAGCGCTGGTGATCCGACAGGGCGACCAGGCTGACGGCGTCGCCCAGCTCGGCGTACACCTGCCCCAGGTCGCCGGAGACCGGCCCGTGCGCGGTGACGAGCGTGGGGACGTCCCGGCCGTCCGCGAGCAGCGCGCCGGCGAGGGTGTGGTCGTGCACGAGCTCGGCCGGGTGCCCCTGCAGCAGCCGCCAGGTGCGGGCCGCGTGCAGCACCTCGGGGAGCGCCTCACCCAGCCGCGCGGAGGACGCCTCGGGCGTGACCTGCAGGAACTCGGCCGCCGTCGTGCCGGGTGCTCCGGCGGCGATGAGCGTCACCCGGTGCCCCCGCTGCCCGAGCGCGTCGACGAGCTCGGCCACGACGGCCTCCACCCCGCCGTACCCGTCGGGCGGCACGGGGAAGTACGGCGGAGCGACCATCGCGACGTGCAGCGGTCGCGTGCGACCGGGCACCGGGACCTCCATCGTCGTCAGCTCGTCGGCTCCGCCGTCACGGCTGTCAGGGGCCGACGTGGCTCCTGCACCACGTGGATACCCGCGGGCAGCCCGGTGATACGCCACCCGTTCGTGTCGACCTCCAGGCCGATCTCCGCCCCGGCCAGCCGCAGGTTCTCGATCCGCAGCGGGAGCAGCCGCTCCGGTACGACGGGGGAGCACCAGACCTTGCTGGCAGGGACCCAGGGGTCGAAGCGCAGCAGCGTCCGCAGCAGGTACAGCGGCGCGGCGGCCGCCCACGCCTGGGGCGAGCAGGCCGTCGGGTAGGGGACCGGCTCGGGGAACTCGGCCCGGTCGAAGCCGCAGAACAGCTCGGGGAGCCGGCCGCCGAACGCGCGGGCGGCGTCCAGCAGCCCCATCGCGACCTGCTGCGCCTCGTGCACGAAGCCGTACCGCATCAGGCCGGAGGCGACCAGCGCGCTGTCGTGCGGCCAGACCGAGCCGTTGTGGTAGCTGACCGGGTTGTACCCGCCCATGCTCGAGGCGAGGGTGCGCACGCCGAAGCCGGTCATCATCTCCGGGCTGGTGAGGTGCTTGGCGACCTCGACCGCCTTGTCCTCGTCGGCGATGCCGGTCCACAGGCAGTGGCCCTGGTTCGAGGCGAGCGCGTCGATCGGCCGCTTGTCCGCGTCGAGCGCCAGCGCGTAGTAGCCCCGGTCGGGGAGCCAGAACTGCTCGTTGAAGCGGCGCTTGAGGTCGGAGGCGAGCTCGGACCAGTGCGCGACCTGCGCGGCGTCCTCCGCGTCGCGGGCGAAGTGCGCGCGGGCGAGGTACGCGCCGTACACGTAGCCCTGGACCTCGGCCAGCGCGATCGGCGGCTCCGCGAGCCGGCCGCCGGCGTCGCTGATCGCGTCGAAGGAGTCCTTCCACCCCTGGTGCAGCAGCCCGCGGTCGGTGGCCCGCTGGTACTCCACGAACCCGTCGCCGTCGCGGTCGCCGTAGTCGCGGATCCAGTCGAG
>DATJGA010000097.1:0-3702 GCA_035495395.1 Mycobacteriales bacterium
CCGCCATGCCGTGCTGCCCGCTGCCCTCGTCCTCCTCGCCGGCACCGCCGTCGCGTCCGCCCTCGGGAGCGGTCCGGTCTCCGCCCTCCAGGGCTACGAGCTCACGCACCGCGGCCTCGGTGCCCGGACCACGCCCACCACCGTGTCGCTGGCGAGCACCCCGGGCGCGCGCTGCGACGGGGCCAGCCGGCCCGAGACGGGGCGGCAGGGGAGGGTCCCGCTCAGCGACTACGCGAGCGGCCGGGCCGCCCGCGGGTACACCTGCAACGCCACCGACGTCGGCCACGAGGGCGACAGCGGCGGCTTCCAGGTGCACCGGTACGTCGACAAGGCCGGTCACGAGTGCGCCTACTACGACGGGACGACGCTGTTCCCGACCCGCGAGGTGGCCGGCAAGGACAGCGGCGTCGTGGTGCTCGACATGAAGGACCCCCGGCACCCGCGGCGCACCACCGTGCTCAGCACGATCGCGATGCGCACCCCGCACGAGTCGTTCCGGCTGAACGCGAAGCGCGGCCTGCTCGCCGCCGTCGCCGGCTCGCCGTTCACGCAGGCGGGCGTCGTCGACGTGTACGACGTGTCCGCCGACTGCCGGGCCCCGGTCTGGAAGTCGTCGCTGCCCCTCGGCATCCTCGGCCACGAGGGCGCGTTCTCGCCCGACGGCCGCACCTACTGGGCGTCCACGACCGCCGACCGCGGGCTGTCCGCGATCGACGTCAGCGACCCGGCGAACCCGCAGCTGCTGTACCACGGCTTCGACGTCGCGACGCACGGGCTGTCCATCTCCGACGACGGCCGCCGGGCCTACCTCGCCGACGTGCAGAACGGCCCGACGCAGAACTACGTCAGCGAGATCACGCACGGCGGCGGCGGGATGCGCATCCTCGACATCAGCCAGATCCAGGACCGGGTCACGCTGCCGCAGGTGACCGAGGTCGGGTACGTCACGTGGCCCGAGGTGACCATCCCGCAGAGCACCATCCCGGTGACGGTCCGCGGTCACAAGTACCTCGTGGAGTTCGACGAGTACGACAGCGACGTCACGACGTACGCGGCCGACGAGAACGTGGGCGGCGTGCACGTCATCGACATCGGCGACGAGCGCCACCCCAAGGTGATCAGCCGGATCCGGCTTGCCGTCTGGAGCCCCACCGCGCGCGCCGACCAGGGCACCGACCCGGGCGCCTCCACCGGCACCCAGGGGTACGCCGCGCACTACTGCTCCGTGCCGCAGCGCCGCGACCCCGGGATCCTGGCCTGCAGCATGATCGTCTCCGGGCTGCGCGTCTTCGACATCCGGGACCCGCGGCACCCGCGAGAGGTCGCCTACGCGAACCACCCCGCCGTCGACGCCGCCGCACCGGCGAGCAGCGGCGGGGCGTACGCGATGTCGGCGCCCGCCTTCGTGCCGTCGCGCCGCGAGATCTGGTACGCCGACGCCAACACCGGCTTCTGGGTGGAGCGGCTCAGCCCGGCCGCCTGGCCCTCGCCGGCCCGCCGCTAGGGTCCGCAGCATGCTGCTGAACGGGCGTCGCGTCCTCCTCACCGGGGCCTCGCGCGGGATCGGCGCGAACCTGGCCCGGGCCTTCGCCGACCGGGGCGCCGAGCTCGCCCTCGTGGCCCGGCCCTCCGACCAGCTCGACCAGGTCGCGAAGGAGACCGGCGGTACGGCGTACCCGTGCGACCTGGCGGACCTGGACGCGATCCCGGCGCTGGTCGAGGCGGTCGGTCCGGTCGACGTGCTGGTGAACAACGCGGGCGTGGCGAACGTCGGGTGGTACCTCGACCGCACCCAGGACGAGATCGACCAGATGACGGCCGTCAACCTGCTCGCGCCGATGCGGCTGTGCCGGCTGGTGATCCCCGGGATGATCGAGCGCGGTCGCGGCCAGGTCGTGAGCATCAGCTCGATGGCCGCGGTCTTCGCGCCGCCCGGGCTGGCGACCTACTCGGCCACCAAGGCCGGGCTGTCGCACTTCACCGCCGGGCTGCGCGCCGACCTGCGCGACCACCCGATCACCTTCACCACGGTGACCCTCGCGTCGGTGTCGACCGAGATGGACGACGAGGCCCGCGCCTACGGGCCGATGCGGGCGCTCGCGGGGGGCTCGAAGGGCCGGGACATCACGCCGATGGCGGATTTCGTCGCGGCCGTCGTGAAGGGCGTCGAGGCGGACCGGCCCGAGGTCCGCGTGCCCGCGGCGATGGCGCCCCTGGCGATGCTCACCAACGCGCCGCGCAAGGTGGGCCGGCTGGTCTTCAAGCGCGCCCCCGCCTGGGAGCCCCGCCGGGACTAGGTGACGACCAGGCCGCTCTCGAAGGCGGCGATGACCGCCTGCACCCTGTCGCGGGCCCCGAGCTTGGCGAGCACCGAGGCGACGTGCGTCTTCACCGTTCCCGTCGACAGCACGAGCTCCTGCGCCACCTCGGCGTTGCTCAGGCCGCGCGCGATGAGCACCAGCACCTCGCGCTCCCGTGCCGTGAGCCTGTCCACCGCGTGGGCCGTGCTGCGCGTGCCGTGCCGGCGCACGTGCGCGACGACCGCAGCCGTGACGGCCGGGTCGAGCCGGGACTCCCCGGCGGCCACCGCGTGCACGGCGGCGAGCAGGTCCTCGGGGCGGACGTCCTTGAGCAGGAACCCCTGCGCCCCGGCCTGCAGCGCCTCGAACACGACCTCGTCCTGGCCGAAGGTCGTGAGCACCAGCACCTTCGTGCCGGGCGCGTCCTTGGCGATGCGGCGAGTCGCCTGCAGGCCGTCGCAGCGCGGCATGCGCACGTCGAGCAGGGCCACGTCTGGCCGGTGCGCCAGCACCAGCTCGACGGCTGCCAGCCCGTCCTCGGCCTCGCCGACCACCTCGAGCTGTGGGTCGGTGCGGAGGATGGTCAGCAGCCCGGCGCGCACCAGCGCCTGGTCCTCCGCGAGCACCACGCGGACGGTCACGTGACGGCACCCCGCACCAGCGGGAGCCGGGCGCGGACCACCCAGGCAGCGCCCTCGGGCCCGGCGTCGAGCGCGCCCCCGTGCAGCGCCACGCGCTCGCGCATCCCCGTGACTCCCCGGCCGCTGCCGGGCGAGGCCGCACGACCGTGCGGCGGCAGCTCGCTGCGCACCTCCACCACGACCTCGTCCGAGACGCCGACCGTCACGCACGTCCGCACCTCACCGGCGTGCCGAAGCGCGTTGGTCAGCGCCTCCTGCACGATCCGGTACGCCGAGAGGGCGACCCCGGCGGGCACGGCCTCCTCGCCGCTCACGTGCAGCTCGACGGGGAGCCCCGCAGCCCGCACGCTCTCGACGAGCACCGGCAGCGCCGCAAGGTCGGGCTGCGGGTCGCGGTCCTCCTCGCCGGACGTGCGCAGCACGCCGAGCATGGTGCGCAGCTCGACGAGCGCACGCCGGCCGGAGTCCTCGATCGCCACGAGGGCCTCCCGGCTCGGTGTCGCCGGGTTCGCGAGCCGCTCCGCCCCGGCCTGCACGACCATGAGCGACACCGCGTGCGCCACGACGTCGTGCAGCTCGCGGGCGATGCGGTCGCGCTCGGTCTGCGCCGCCTCCCGCGTCTGCGCCTCCTGCTCGGCGAGGAGCAGCGCCGCCCGCGCGCCGTCCGCCCGGGCCTGCAGCGCCTGCCTGCGCACCATCCGGCCCACGAGCCAGGGAGCACCCCACACCAGCAGCGGGAGGAAGTCCGCGGCGTCACCCTC
>DATJGA010000098.1:0-2042 GCA_035495395.1 Mycobacteriales bacterium
GAGGCCAAGCGCAACGCGCTGAACGGCGCCGTGCTCGACGGCATGCTGGCGGCGCTGCGCGACCCCGGCGACGCGCGCGTCGTCCTCATCACGAGCGAGGGCAAGGTCTTCTGCTCCGGCGCGGACCTCGTGCAGATGGCGCCGGACGCCACCGGGTTGGAGGTGCACGAGGGGCGCGGCAAGCTGCGCGAGGCGGTGCTGGCCATGCAGGCCTGCCCGCTGCCGGTCGTCGCGAGCGTGCAGGGGCTGTGCCTCGCCGGCGGGGTCGGCCTGGTGCTCGGCTGCGACGTCGTGCTGGCCGCCGAGGACGCGGCCTTCGGGCTGCCCGAGGTCGACCTCGGGCTGTGGCCGTTCATGGTCAGCGCGCTGCTCGGGCGGCACGTCAGCCCCAAGCGGGCGATGGAGATGATGCTCAGCGCCCGCCGGGTGCCCGCGGCGGAGGCGCTCGAGATGGGTCTGGTGAGCCGCGTGGTGAGCGACCTCCCCGCCGAGACGGCGGCCCTCGCGGCGGCGCTGGCCGAGAAGCCACCTGTCGCCGTACGGCTGGGCAAGGCGGCGTTCCACGCGGCCATGGAGTCGTCGCTGGCCGCGGGGCTGGAGGCGATGCAGGCCCAGCTCTCGCTGCTCAACACCACCCAGGACACGAAGGAGGGCGTCACCGCGTTCCTGGAGAAGCGAAAGCCGGTCTGGAAGGGCCGGTAGCCGACGTACCCTGGCCGCATGACGGAGACCCCGCAGGAGAAGGCCCCGGAGCAGGTCGCGACCCACGACCCGAAGCGGCCGCAGAAGCTGCTCGACTTCATGCTCAGCGGTTGGGCCGAGCCCGACCGCGTGCTGCCCCCTGAGGGCGCTGCTGCGCCGTACCGCCGGGCCCGGCGGGCCCGCCTCGTCGAGCGGTTCGCCGGCGAGGTCGTCGTCGTGCCCAGCGGCGGGTTCAAGGTGCGCGCGAACGACACGGACTTCCGGTTCCGGCCGGGCAGCGACTTCTCCTGGCTGGTCGGCTCGCAGGAGCCGGACGCCGTCCTCGTGGTCGACGCCGCCGGCGAGGCCGTGCTCTACCAGGCGCCCGCGTGGACGCGCGAGACCCCGGCGTTCTTCACCGACCGCAACGGCGAGTTCTGGGTCGGGCCGCGGCCGTCGCTCGACCACGTCGCTGCGGAGCTCGGCATCGCCACCCGACCGCTCGAGGAGATCGAGAAGCTCCGCGGTACGGCGGCCCGCGTGCTCAGGGGGTACGACCGCAAGGTCGAGGACCTCTTCGAGAGCGCCCAGGAGGCCGACGAGGAGCTCGCGACCTGGCTGTCCGAGGCGCGCCTGGTGAAGGACGAGTGGGAGCTGGCCCAGCTCCAGGACGCGGTCGACGCGACGATCCGCGGCTTCGAGGACGTGGTGCGCGAGCTGCCCAAGGCCGTCGCGACGAGCGAGCGCTGGGCGGAGGGCGTCTTCGGCCTGCGGGCCCGGGTCGACGGCAACGACGTCGGCTACGGGTCGATCTGCGCCGCCGGGTCGCACGCCTGCGTGCTGCACTGGACCGACAACGACGGCCCGGTGCGCGAGGGCGACCTGTTCCTGCTCGACATGGGCGTGGAGAACAACGAGCTCTACACCGCCGACGTCACCCGCACGCTGCCGGTCAGCGGGCGCTGGACGCCGCGCCAGCGCGAGGTCTACGAGCTGGTGCTGCGCTCGCAGGAGGCGGCGATCGCCGCGTGCAAGCCGGGCGCGCGGTTCGTCGACCCGCACAACGCCGCGATGAAGGTGCTCGCCGAGGGGCTCGAGGCGCTCGGCATCGTGGCGTCGGCCGCCGAGGTGCTGGCCGAGGACGACAAGCGGTACAGCCGCTGGACGATCCACGGGGTCAGCCACATGCTCGGGCTGGACGTGCACGACTGCGCCCACTCCCGCGACGAGCTCTACCGCGACGGCGTGCTCGAGGTGGGCTACGTGCTCACCATGGAGCCGGGCCTGTACTTCCAGCCCGACGACCTGCTCGTGCCCGAGGACCTGCGCGGGATCGGCATCCGGATCGAGGACGACGTGGT
>DATJGA010000099.1:0-7669 GCA_035495395.1 Mycobacteriales bacterium
CCCCTACGCCGTGTGGGACGAGCTGCGCGGGGCGATGCAGGAGCTCGTCGGCATCATCCGCAACGGCGAGGAGGTCAAGCAGGCGCTCACCACCATCGAGCGGCTGAAGACCAAGCGCCTCACCGCCGAGGGCGGCCGGGCGTTCAACCCCGGCTGGCACCTGGCGCTCGACATGCGGAACATGCTGCGCGTCTCGGAGTGCATCGCGAAGGCGGCCCTCGAGCGCGAGGAGAGCCGCGGCGGACACACCCGCGACGAGTTCCCCGCGGCCGACCCGGAGTGGGGCCGGACGAACCTCGTCTGCACCCTGAACGACGACAACAGCATCTCGCTCACCAGGAAGCCGCTCCCGCAGATGACGGACGAGCTCAAGCAGGTCATCGAGGAAGGGGCTCACTCGTGAGCGGCGCGCACGGTCCGGCCAAGAGCGGCACGAGGACCTACGACAAGAAGATCATGGTCTGGCGCGGCGACGACACGGGCGGCTACCTGCACACGTTCACCGTGGAGGTGAACCCCGGCGAGGTCGTGCTCGACGTCATCCACCGGCTGCAGGCCACGCAGGCCCCCGACCTGGCGGTCCGCTGGAACTGCAAGGCCGGCAAGTGCGGCTCGTGCTCGGCGGAGATCAACGGCAAGCCGAAGCTGATGTGCCTGACCCGCATGGGCGACTACGAGGAGGACGAGATCATCCGCGTCACGCCGATGCGGACGTTCCCGGTCATCCGCGACCTGGTCACCGACGTCTCCTTCAACTACGAGAAGGCCGCGTCGATCCCCTCGTTCACGCCCAAGGCGCGCGAGGCGGACGGGACCTACCGGATGCAGCAGGTCGACGTCGAGCGCTCGCAGGAGTTCCGCAAGTGCATCGAGTGCTTCCTCTGCAACAACGTCTGCCACGTCATCCGTGACCACGAGGACAACAAGGAGCACTTCGCCGGGCCGCGCTTCCTCATGCGCATCGCCGAGCTCGACATGCACCCGCTGGACACCGTGGACCGCAAGGACTTCGCGAAGGAGGAGGCGGGGCTCGGCTACTGCAACATCACCAAGTGCTGCACCGAGGTCTGCCCCGAGGGGATCCACATCACGGACAACGCGCTCATCCCGCTCAAGGAGCGCGTCGTGGACCGCAAGTACGACCCGCTGGTCTGGCTGGGCGGCAAGATCGGGCTCAGGAAGAAGGACTGAACGCCCGGGTCGCCCTGCTTGGCCCGCCCCCGGTGTCACCCGTGCGGATGAAGAACGTGCAGGGATCGCCGTCCTCTGCCGATGAGCCTGCTACCAGGCCATCGAGGGAGGACGACGTGAAGCAGGTCCAGATCACCCGCACGCGTCGCACCCCGGCGCCGGTCGAGCTCGACACCCGCACCCCCTCGGGCAAGGTGCTCCCCTTCTAGAGGCGGCGCCAGCCGCCGCATGAGGGACTGCCCCCCGGACACGCAAGAGCGGCACCGACCCCCTGCGTCGGTGCCGCTCTCGTCGTCTACGGGGTCAGCCGTGCCACATGGCGAAGCAGCCCGCGCACAGCGCGTCGCGCGTCCTGATGAGGCGGTACAGGTCCGCCTCCTGCCGGCAGAGGTCGCAGCAGCCGCTGCGGGCCTCCCACGTCACGGACTTGCGAACGAGGTCGACGATCCTGGGGCCTGTCGTCTCTACGCGCATGCTCTGATGGTCGTCGCCGGCGGGAGCCACGGGCAGGCCCGCACGGAGTCACTTGCCCACCGCATGCGTTGGGCCCCCTGTCGCACCGAGGTAGCCCGCCCGGACTAGTGCGCGAAGCGCTGAGCCATCCGGGTGAAACTCGTTGCGCCGCGCACGCACGTCACCCTCCCCCCTTCGGGGGACGCCGCGACCCCTTCTGCGCCTGCGAAGGGGGTGAATCGGACATCTGGGGAAGGTTCCGGCGTACCAGAACGGCACCAGAGGTCACGAAAGCCTCGCTTTACTCCAGTCCCCGCGAAGCCGTAACAAGGTGGAGTCACGGCGCCCCAGCCGCCGGGTCACGAAACGGCACCCCCGTCGAGAGGCGGGTCCGCAAAGCCACGGGTCCTCAGGCCCGCGCCCCGCACGGGACGCGAGCACGGACAGCCGGGCCACCGAAGATCCGAGCTGGAGATCCCCCCATGCGCCCCGTACCCGAGCAGCAGTCCCGCCCCTCCCCCGTCCTCGTCTGCGCCGTGCCGGAGCCGGGCGGCGAGCCCCGCGTCGTGCTCGCCGACGGGTCCTACGAGTCCGGCGGCGAGCGGGTGTACTGGCGCCGCACGCCGGACGCGGAGGTGCTCCGGCTGCCCCTCGACGCGACCGTCGCGCTGCGCCCGGTGCGCCGCTTCCCGGACCAGCGGCCTCCGCAGAGCGGTGAGGAGCGGCTGCTCGCCGCGCTCGCCGCGCACCGGCCGGCGACCCCGGCCCCGGTCGTGGAGGACGCCGGCCTCGAGCCGCTGCGCGGCCGCCTCGTCTCGGCCCTGACCGACGGCGACGTCGCCGCCGCCGAGGCGGTCGCCGCGCTGCTCTGGCGGCAGCACGGCCTCGCCGGCGCGCACCACGCCCTCGCCACCTGCCTCGCCGACGCCGGGTCCGCCTGGGCGGCGGGCGAGGGCACCGTGCTCGCCGAGCGCCGGCGCACGGTGGCGGCGCGGACGGTGCTCGAGCGGCTGCGCGCCACGTCGAGCGCCGTCGCCGACGGACCCCTGGTCCTGCTCGTCGTCCCCGCCGGCGACCGCCACACCCTGGCCCTCACCGCGCTGGCGCACCAGCTGCAGGAGGCCGGCCACCGCACCCTCGTGGCGGAGGACCTGCCCCGGCCCGAGCTGCTCGACCTCCTCGCCGAGCAGCGGGTCGCTGCCGTGGTCGTCAGCGCGCACGTGCCGCTGGCCGCGGTCGCGGCGCGACAGCTGGCCGTGGACGTGCGGGCCGCCAGCCCGACGACGCTGGTCGCCGTCGGGGGGCCGGGTGCCCCGCGCGCGACACGCGGCCTCGACCTCATCAGCGACGACCCGGCCGAGCTGCTCGCGCTGCTCACCGCGGAGCACGCGGTGCTGACGCCCCGCGAGTGCGACGTGCTGCGCGAGGTGGCGGACGGCCGCACCAACAGCGAGATCGCCTCCGCACTGGGGCTCTCGCCCGCGACGGTGAAGACCCACCTGGACCACGTGTTCGCCAAGACCGGCACCGAGCACCGCGCGGCGGCTGTCGCACGCGCCCTGCGCCAGGGCTGGATCACCTGATCCGCCGCGCCCCGCGCGCTCGCTGAGCCGGTCACCCCGGCTCCTCATCCCCCCTTCCGCACGCCGCCTCTGCTGCCGCGTGCCCACCTTCCGGAGTACCGCCATGCCTCGTCGTGCCCTCGTCCTCGTCCTCGCCGTCCTCCAGACCCTCGTGCTGGCCGTCGGCACCCGCACCGCGCTCGCCCTGCAGGCGCCCGCAGCTCCCCCGCGGACCACCGCCGCCGCGCCCGCCGAGCCCGTGCTGCACGCCCGTGCCGCCGTGGTGCACGTCGTGCGACCCGCCGCCGTACGGCGGAAGGCGCCCCGCAAGGCCGCCGTCCGGCACGTGCGCGCCCGACGGGTCCACCACGTGACGCACCGCCGTACCCCGGTGGTCGTGCGCCGGGTCCACGTCTCGCCGTACGACCGGATGATGGCTGCGGTGGGACGGATCCCCGGGTACCGCAAGGGAGACGCCACCTGGGTGATCTCGTCGGCGTACGGGCACTGGGGGATGGCGGACCTGGGCCGCGGCATCGTCTACATCTCCCCGGGGGTGCCGGCGAACCGCATGTACGACGTGGTCGCCCACGAGTGGAGCCACGTGCTGTCGGTGAAGCCGTACGACTTCGACGCGATGGCGGCCGTGCGGGCGATGAACGGCTACTTCGGCGGGTCGGGCCTCACCGGGGCCGAGCGTGCCGCGGACTGCATGGCGCGCATCCTCGGCGCGACCTGGACGCACTACACGCCGTGCAGCGACGCGCACTGGCGCGCGGGGGCCCGGACGCTGCTCTCCCGGCACCGGCTCTGACCGTTTCGGGGACCTTCGTCCCACGGACATCTGGTCATAACGGGCCATCAGGTGGGCCGCGCGGGGCGCCGATTCCCTAGTCGTAGCACAACGCGGGCAGCCTCCCCGCACTCCGAACCCCTTCCCCAGCCCCTCGCGCCCCGGCGCGCGATGCGGCCTGCTCCGACGGAGTCCGACATGGCTCGACTGCTTCGCACCATGACCCTCGCCGTGGCGGCGACGGCGACCGCGACGGCCGCCGCGGTCGGGACGACGGCCTTCGCCAGCAGCGCCGCGACCCCGCTCGCCGGGCCCGGGCGCTTCGGGGCGCACGAGCTGGTCGCGCCGTCGCCGGTGGCCGTGCCGCGGCACGTCGTGGCGAAGCCGCGGGCCGCCGCACCCGCTCCCGTGAAGGCCGCCCCCTCGCCCCGCCCGACCGTGCACCGCACGCACCGGGCCGTGGCCTCCAGCCCCGCTCCGAGCCCGACCCGCTCGACGACGCTGACCCCGCAGCAGCGCCTGGACCGGGCGGTGGCCGCGCTGCCGAACTTCCACACCGGTGACGCGGTCTTCGTCCTCAAGCCCGGCCTGGGCAGCTGGGGCCTGACCGACATGGGCGCCGGCATCGTCTACGTCTCCCCCACGGTCCCGGCCAACCGGATGTACTCCGTGGTCGCGCACGAGTGGGGCCACGTGCTGTCGGCGAAGCCCTACAAGCCGGACGTGATGGCCGGCGTCACCGCGATGAACGCCTGGTTCGGCGGCAGCGGCCTCACCGGCGCCGAGCGGGCCGCGGACTGCATCGCCCGCATCCTCGGCGCGACGTGGACCAACTACACGGCCTGCAACGACGCCCACTGGCGTGACGGCGCGCGCAAGCTGCTGGCGCACCAGCAGCTCTGATCAGGAGCGCCGGCCCACCGCGAGGTAGCGCGGCGCGAAGACCGTGAGCTGCTCGCCGCGGTGCTCCATCTCGTCGAAGCGCCGGCCCCAGGCGTCGACCTGCGCCTGGGTGACCACCCCCGCCTCGACCATCGCCTCGCGCGCTGCCCACGCCGGCCCGCGCACGCCCGGTGGCAGCGGCAGGACGTCGGTCAGCCCCAGGTAGGACAGCACCTCCAGGTGCGCGCCGCGGAGCAGGTCGTCGAGGTGCAGCCCGAGCTCGAGGGCCGCCCCGCGCTCGAGCTGGAAGCGCTGGTACGCCGCGAGCAGCTCGGTGACCGCGCCGTCCTGCGGGCGCAGCCGCATGGCCGTCACGTCGACGTCGACGAGCAGCACGGCGCCGCCGGGCCGGACGAGGGTCGCGAGGTGCTGCACGATCTGCTGCGCCGTGCCCCCGTTGTGCGCCAGCACGTGCCGGATCATCACGGCGTCGAAGCTGCCCTCGTCGAAGCCGGTCTGCTCCGCGCGCCCCTGGCGCACCGTGACGTTGCCGAGCCCGCTGCCCTCCACGAGGCTCCGGGCGACACCGACCGCCTCCTCGTCGCCGTCGAGAGCGGCGACCGAGCCGGTCGGGCCGACGGCGGTGCTGAGCGCCGGGAGCAGCGCACCCGGGCCGCAGCCGATGTCGGCGACCCGTGCGCCGGGGACGATGCCGGCCAGCTGCCAGGTGTCGGCCTCCCGGGCGCGGGCGCTCTCGGCCATGAGCCGGTACCGGGCGATCTCCTGCTCGCTCAACCGCAGCGCGTAGTCGGCCATGCGGCGAATCAACCACGTCGCAGCGCCGGGCGGAAGCGTGAGAGGGTGCCCCGCATGGCCGGGGAGATCGTGACGGTGTTCCGCAACCGCGTGCGCCCGCAGGCGCGGGAGGAGTACGAGCCGCTCGCGGCCCGGATGGCCGAGCTGGCCGAGGCGATGCCCGGGTTCGTCGAGCGCAAGACGTTCACGGCCGAGGACGGCGAGCGCGTCACCCTGGTCACCTTCGCCACGCCGGAGGAGCAGCGGGCCTGGCGCGAGCACCCCGAGCACCGCGCTGCGCAGCGGGCCGGTGTGGACCGGATCTACAGCGAGTACCGGGTGCAGGTGTGCGTGCTGCAGGACGAGCGCCGCTTCACCCGTCCGGCGTGAGGCCCGTCGACTGGGTCGTCCTCGACCTGGGCGAGACCCTCGTCGACGAGACCCGCGCGTGGGCCGCGCACGCCGACCGGCTCGGCGTACCGCACCTGACCTTCATGGGGGTGCTCGGCGGCGTCATCGCCCTGCGCCAGGACCACCGCGAGGTCTTCGCCCACTTCCCTGCCGGGGCCGACCCGACGCCGTGGTCGGTCGGGCCCGAGGACCTGTACGACGACGCGCTGCCGACCCTGGCCGAGCTGCGCTCCCGCGGGTACCGACTGGCCGTGATGGGAAACCAGCCCCTGCACGCGCTGCCGCTGCTGGCGTCGCTCCCGGTCGACAAGGTGGCGGCCTCCGCCGAGTGGGGCGTGCACAAGCCGGACCCGGCGTTCTTCACGCGGGTGGCGCAGGAGGTGGGCGCGCCGCCCGGGCGGATCGCCTACGTCGGCGACCGGGTGGACAACGACGTGCTGCCCGCCAGGCAGGCGGGGATGGTCGCGGTGCACCTGCGGCGCGGTCCCTGGGGGTACCTGCACGCGACGTGGCCGGAGGCCGACCAGGCCGACCTCCGGCTCACGACGCTGGCGGAGCTGCCCTCCGCCCTGGAGACGATCAGGGGCAGGTGACCGTCGGGTTCCAGGCGGCGAAGTCACCGCTCGGGTTGGCCTGCCACGCCCACGCGTGCAGCGCGTAGAACGGCGGCAGCCCGAACGGGTTCGCGGTGACGAGGTCGAACTCGCGGCCGAACAGCACCGGCGGGCCGTCGTGCTTCGCCAGCCAGTCGGAGGCGATGACGACGTACTCCACGCCCGTCAGCACCTTGCTGCCGTTGGCCTGCGGCTCGTAGAGCAGCACCTCCGGGCGCTGGCGCTGGATGGCGCCGTCGCCGACCCGACCGAGGTTCGCGTAGTGCTGCCCCATCGCACCGGCCGCGCCGTTGGTGATGCAGCTCTCGCCGTTGTCGGTGCGGGCGACCAGCGTGGTGAAGCCGTCCGCCTGCGAGCTCGCGAAGTCGCGGTAGTCGGCGGTGGCGTTGCGGATGGAGACCAGCGACGCGGCGTTCGCCTGGTCGGCGTGCACGGGGGTGATCGGGGCCGCGAGCGCGCCCGCCAGGGCGAACGCGACGGCGGCCGTGCGGCGAAGGTGAGTGCTGACGGTCATGACCCCTCCAGGTCCTCGAAGGTCTCGTCGGCGAGGGCCTCGCGTCCGAGCGTTTCGCGGTGGAGTGTCCGCAGTACGAGGGGTCGGTGTCCGTTGCGGGGCTTACACAGAACCGGGTCAGAACACCTCGACCCGGTCACCTCGTGCCAGCGCGGCGAAGAACACCGGCGCCGCCGCGGCGGGCAGGTGCACGCAGCCGTGCGAGGGCTCGTCGAGCGGACCGGTGTGGAAGGCGATGCCCCCCGCGGCGAAGAACACCGAGAAGGGCATGTCGGTGCCGTACGTCGAGCTGGTGTGCTCGGCGTCCTTCCACACGACGTGGAACGTCCCGTGCGGGGTCCGCTGCGCCGGGCCGCCGGTGGCCACCGGCACCGGCCCGTACGACGGGTGGCCGGCCTGCTGGAGCCACGCCACGTGGTGGGTGGTGCTCACGCAGGCGACCGCCCGCGGCGAG
>DATJGA010000100.1:0-2189 GCA_035495395.1 Mycobacteriales bacterium
CTCCGACCCGTCCCGGAGCAGGCAGCGCCACTTCTCGCCCTGCCAGCCGACCCCACGCGCGACGTGCTCGGTGAGCCGCTCGTACTCCAAGGGGTGGACCAGGTCCCGCAGGTTGAGCCGCATGACCTCGCCCAGCTCGTAGCCGAAGTACGCCGCGAAGCCCGGCCCGGCGTAGGTGATGTTGCCGTTGAGGTCGCACTCCCACGGCTGCGCGTCCGTGGTGGCGATGAACGCCTCGACCCGGTCGTGCGAGCGCCTCACCAGGTGCCGCAGGTGGACCTGCCTGCGGAGGCCGTAGCTCGCCACGACGCACGGCCCGAGGACCAGGGAGCCGAGGTCCAGCAGGATCTCGTGAGGGGCTTCGGCGGTGAGCAGCGCCGCGACCGCCAGCGCGAGCCAGGCGCCGATGAGGACCGCGTAGACCACAGGCGTCCGGGTGCCGGACCTCGTCCGGTGGCCTGCCGCCGGATCTGTGGTCACGCCGCCTCACCCGCTCCTGATCGGTGCTGGGCAGCCCCGCGTGGCGCCGGCCCCGACGCCCTGCACGTACGCCAAGACCCTAGGTCGTTAGCGTGCTGCTTGGGCGGTTTGGCACGGTTGCGGTTGCGTCACAAGTGCCAGTCGCACGCGGGCTGCCCCGCCCGGCAATCCGGGATGTAACGCCTGAGAGCGCCCCGAGACGAAGGACTCGACCGCGTGAGAAGCGGTCCCCGTCCGCGAGGAGGAGCCATGCCGAACATCGAAGGCAAGAACCTGTCCACCCCCGACGAGACGCGCACGCCGGACAAGACCGTGATCGAGGTGGTCCACGTGACCGGCGCCGAGATCGGGCGGTTCACCTTCCAGCCGGGCTGGCGCTGGTCGGAGTGCATCAAGCCGGTCGTCGGCACCGACTCGTGCCAGGCCGAGCACCTGGGGTACGTGCTCTCGGGCCGGATCGGTGTCAGCCACGCGGACGGGACCAAGGCGGACCTGGGTCCGGGTGACGCGTACCGCATCGCGCCGGGGCACGACGCCTGGGTGATCGGTGACGAGCCCTTCGTCGGCATCGAGCTCAAGAGCGCGGCCACGTACGCCAAGGGCTGAGGGCGCCCTCAGCCGTCGGCTCGTGCTGCCGGGAGGCCCGCCCGCCGGGCGTCGTGGCCGGTGAGCGAGCGCAGCCAGCGCGGTCGGGTGTCGTGCGGCTGCCTCGCGACGAGGGCGCTCCACCAGCCGGCCTCGAGGTCGTCGGCGGTCGCGAAGGCCTCGGCGTCGGGCGGTGGAGCGGCTGCCCAGTCGGCCTCCACGGCGTCGCGGGCGACGGCGAGCCGGGCCGACCAGGCCGAGTAGTCGCGCATCGCCAGGCGGTGCAGGCGCTCGTGCCGCCACCACCTGTACGCCGGGTCGTAGCGGTTCGTCGGCATCGGGTCCGGGTCCACGTCGAGCGGCTGCTCGACGTGGACCGGCTTGAACAGCGACGTGCAGGGCGCCGCGGTCCCGGTGACCCAGTGCCGGCCGCCGGTACGCAGGTCGGAGACCCAGGAGGCCGTGCTCTGGGTCGCCGTCACCAGCCCGCCGGTGTGCGCGCAGGGTGCTGAGAGCGCGCCGTTCACCGGAGACCACCGCGGCGCCCCGCCTTGTCCGTGGTCGCGGAGCGCGGCGAACAGGTCGGTCACCCCCGTCGCGGCAGCGGCCGACCGCTGGGTCCTGGCCCGGCGGGGCTTGCAGGAGGCGACGAAGCCGCGCACCGGGTCGGCGTGGGCCCGGGCGAACACCGGGATGGTCAGGCCGTTGCTGATCGAGCGGCCGGGTCCGGTCACCTCCTCGACCGCCCATCGGCGCCCCGCCGTCTCCAGGACGAACGCGCCCGTCGGGTCGGCGACGAGGAAGGAGTTGTCGTACCGGAACCGCGGGTGCTCGTGGCTCGCCTGTCCGCCCTGGCCATGCGCCTCGAGCAGCTCGACCAGGACCTGCACGGCGGCTTCCGCCGTACCGGCCCGCTCCAGGGCGAGGCGGAGCAGGTCCATCCCCAGCAAGGTGCCCGAGCGGTCGCCAACGGCTCTGGTGAAGACCGCCTCGTTGCCGATGACCACGCCCTGGTCGTTGGCGCCCATCTCGGCGCCCCACATCCACCACGGCTGGCTCAGCAGCACCGCGTGGGTGCGCTCGACCTGAGGCACCTCGCTCCACGTGCACGCGACCGACGTGCC
>DATJGA010000101.1:0-2078 GCA_035495395.1 Mycobacteriales bacterium
CCGGCGACCAGGGCAGCGAGCAGCACCAGGCGGACGAGGCGGGGGGAGGGCGCGGTCGTGTCGGGTGAGGGCACGGCAGGGAGCTCCGGGTGTCGGGGAGCCGTTCGCTGCTGGGCTGGCCCGCGAACGGCGTGCGACCGCTCTCCTGGGCTGGAGGGAAGCGGTCCGTTACCTCGACGTTATCAAAAAGCAGGCGTTCCCGACAACTCCGGCCTACCGGGCGGCGGTACGGCGGAGCCGGGGCCGCCGCGGGGCCTTCTGCTCCTCGTGCGGGACGGCCGGTGCCGCGTCGATCGACGTGACGCCGGCGGTGACCGTGCTGCCGTGCTCGTCGAGGTGGGCGAGCAGGGTGGCGATCTCCCGGACGACGCGGGGGTTGATGGGCAGCGACATGTGCCCGACCCCGCGCAGCAGCACGTTCCGGGCGGACAGGTCGGGGTGCTCGAGGCGCGCCGAGCGCTTCGGGACGATGAGCTCGTCGAGGTCGCTCCAGAACGCGACGAACCGGGTGCCGACGTGCGGCGCGGCCTCCGCGAGCTCGGCCATCACGTCCGAGCCGGGCCGCAGCTGCTTGACGAGCCGGGTCGGCAGCAGCCGGGCCGCCTGCGTCCCGCCGTGCGGCGAGCCGAGCGTGCACAGCGTGTGCACCCGGGCGTGCCCGCCGAGCCGCTGGACGTAGTACCGCGCGACGACGCCGCCCAGGGAGTGCCCGACGACGTGGACCTTCTCGTACCCGGTCTCCTGGCAGGTCTTCTCGACCAGCAGGCTGAGCCGCTGGGCGACCTGCCGGATGTCCTGCGCCAGCGGGCTGTAGTTGAGCGTGATCACGCGGCCGAAGCCCCGGCGGCGCAGCGAGCGGCGCAGCGTCACGAAGATCGAGCCGTTGTCGACCAGTCCGTGCAGCAGGATGATCGGCGTCCCGGCCGCGACGACGTCGCCCATGATCAGGCCCCGCTGCACGGGCGGCAGGTCGCTGAGGGTGAAGCGGTCGAGCTCGTCGCGGTGCGCCCGCGCCCGCTCGCGCCGGGCCGCGCCCCACGGGTACATCGCCCCGTGCGCGGCCACCCACGCGATCTCCGTCGCGGTCCCCCTCAGCCCCTGCGGGGTGAGCACGGTCGTCAGCCCGCGACGGGTGGTCGTCGCGATGCGGTTCAGGCGCGGCCGAGGATCAGGCACGCCCACCTCCAGGTTGGCTCCGGGGGAAGTCCGGCGGAACTGTAGCCCGTTCCTGCTCGCAGAGTGACCTATCGCACACCACCTGTCGTCACAACGCGCCGGGAAGCGGCCCGGCCCACCTCGTGCGCCGCGCCGCCAGCCGCTCCTCACGCGGTACGGCGAGCAGCTGGTCCACCGCACCGCCGAGGTCCTCGGGACCGCCAGCGGCGTCGGCGAACCCGAGCGCGAGGAGGTCCGCGGGCGTGATGCGCATCCGGTCCGCGCACTCCTCCTTCGGCCGGCGCAGCGCCGCGGTCGCCCCCTCGGGGCCGATCGGGGCGAAGTACGCGTCCGGTCCCACGAGCACGAGGTCCGCCGTACCGGCGGCGAGCGCGCCCCCGGAGCCGCCCTCGCCGTGCACGAGCGCCACGGTGGGGGAGGAGCAGCCCAGCAGGGCGGTCATCGCCTCGCCCATCGCGGG
This sequence comes from Mycobacteriales bacterium, assembly GCA_035495395.1. Lineage (GTDB taxonomy): Bacteria > Actinomycetota > Actinomycetes > Mycobacteriales > SCTD01 > RYN-111. The sequence continues at coordinate 1,637 of DATJGA010000101.1, forward strand.
GGCGATGCCGTCGCGCTCCGCGGCCGGGCCGGGGTCGGCGCCGGGGGTGTCGACGAGGCTGAGCACCGGCAGCCCCAGCCGGCCCGCGAGGCGGTACGCCCTCGTCGCGAGCCGGTAGCCGTCCGGGGTGGGCCGGCCGCCCAGCTCGGCCGCCAGCGCGACGCCGACGACCGGCCGGCCCTCGAGGCGCCCCAGGGCGGCGAAGACGGTCTCGTCGCCGTGCGGGGCGCGCAGCGGGACGAAATCCGTGAGCAGCCCCTGCAGCAGGGCCCGGCCACCCGCCGTACGGGCGCGCGAGCGCAGCACCTGCTCCCACCCGCCCGCTTCCCCGCGATCATGGGCTTGTGGTTCGCCGGCTGAGCGTGCGGGGCGTATCGCAGCCCCATGATCGGCGGGAGCGAGGGTGCGCAGGGCGGCGGTGAGCCAGCCCACGACGGCGTCG
>DATJGA010000102.1:0-2736 GCA_035495395.1 Mycobacteriales bacterium
GAGCGCATCGTCGCCCTCAACCTGCTGGCACCCCTGTACGTCGCCCGCGCCGCCCGCGCGGTCATGACGTCAGGCGTGGTCATCAACATCGGCTCGGTGGCCGCCGTACGGCCGGCTCCTGGGACGGCGGCGTACGCCGCCGCGAAGGCCGGGCTCACGACGCTGACCCGGGCGCTCGCCCTCGAGTGGGCGCCGCACGTGCGCGTCAACCAGGTGACCGTCGGGCTGCTCGACACCGAGCGGACCGCCGACACGTACGGCGAGGACGCCGCCCCGGTCGCCGCGACCGTGCCGATGGGCCGGCTCGCCTCGGTGCAGGACGTGGCCGCCGCGGTGCTCGCGCTGTGCGCACCGGAGCTGGCGTACGTCACCGGCGCCGACCTGTTCGTCGACGGGGGCGGAGAGGTCCCCGCGTTCCACACCGCGCTGCAGAAGGACACCCATGCCTGAGGCCTACATCGTCGACGCCGTCCGCTCGCCCGTGACGCGACGCGGCACCGCGCTCGCGGACGTGCACCCCGCCGACCTCGGTGCGCACGTGCTCAACGCCCTCGTCGACCGGAGCGGCATCGACCCCGCCGTCGTCGAGGACGTCGTCATGGGCTGCGTCGACACGATCGGGCCGCAGGCCGGCGACATCGCCCGCACCTGCTGGCTCGCGGCCGGCCTGCCGGAGCACGTGCCCGGCACCACGGTCGACCGGCAGTGCGGCTCGTCGCAGCAGGCGGTGCACTTCGCGGCGCAGGCCGTGATGTCCGGCACCGCCGACGTCGTCGTCGCCGCCGGCGTGCAGAACATGTCGCAGATCCCGATCAGCTCGGCGATGACCGCGGCCGAGCCGCTCGGCTTCACCGACCCGTTCAGCGGCTCGGTCGGCTGGGTCAAGCGGTACGGCGACCAGCCGGTCTCGCAGTTCTACGCCGCCGACGAGATCGCGAAGCGCTGGGACATCTCGCGCGAGGCGATGGAGGCGTGGGCCTACCAGTCGCACCAGCGCGCGCTCACCGCGCAGGCCGAGGGACGGTTCACGCGGGAGATCGCGCCGTACGGCGAGGTGGCCGAGGACATCGGGCCGCGTGCCGACACCTCGCTCGAGAAGATGGCCGGCCTGAAGACCCTCCAGGAGGGCGGTCGGGTCACCGCCGCCGTCTCCTCGCAGATCACCGACGGCGCCGCGGCGCTGCTCGTGGTGTCCGAGGCCGCGCTGAAGGCGCACGGGCTGACGCCGCGGGCGCGCATCCACCACCTGTCGGTGCGCGGCGACGACCCGATCCTCATGCTCACCGCGCCGATCCCGGCGACCGCGCACGCGCTGTCCCGCGTCGGGATGAGCATCGACGACATCGACCTCGTCGAGATCAACGAGGCGTTCGCGTCGGTCGTGCTCGCGTGGCTCAAGGAGACCGGCGCCGACCCGGCCCGGGTCAACCCCAACGGCGGCGCCATCGCGCTCGGGCACCCGCTCGGCGCCACCGGTGCGCGGCTGATGACCACCCTGCTGCACGAGCTGGAGCGCACCGGCGGCCGGTACGGCCTGCAGACCATGTGCGAGGGCGGGGGTCAGGCCAACGTGACCATCCTCGAGCGCCTTTCGTGAGCAGGAGGAGCGAGCTCGCCCCCGGCGAGCGAGCGACGGGCGAACTGTGACAGTGCGGGTCGCGGTCTGGGGCACCGGCAACATGGGCCGGGCCGCGGTCCGGGCCGTCGAGGCCCACCCCGGGCTCGACCTCGCCGGCGTCGTCTCGCGGTCGGCCCCCGGCTCGGAGTCCGTGCTCGAGGGCGTCGACGCCGTGGCGTACATGGCCTCCGGCGACCTGCGGCCGGACGACGCAGCGGCCGACATCGCGCGCTGCCTGCGGGCCGGTGCCGTCGTCGTCACGCCCTCCCTCTACAGCCTGTACGACGTGCGCTCGGCGCCTTCTGCTCTCGCCGACCCACTTCGGGCGGCGGCCGCCGAGGGCGGCGGTGCGCTCTTCGTGAGCGGCATCGACCCGGGCTGGGGCAACGACGTGCTGCCGCTGCTCGTGAGCGGGCTCGCGGGCACCGTCGAGCAGGTGCGCTGCCAGGAGCTGTTCGACTACTCGACGTACGACCAGCCGGAGGCCGTCCGCGGATCGGTCGGCATGGGCGGGTCGATGGACGAGGTGCCGCTCATGGTCGCGCCGGGAGTCCCGTCGATGATCTGGGGCGGGCAGCTGCGGCTCATGGCACGCGGCCTCGGGGTGACCCTCGACGACGTCACCGAGCGGGTCGAGCGCCGGGCGCTGGAGCACGACGTCACGAACGCGATGGGGCTGTTCGCGCAGGGGACGCAGGGCGGGCTGCGCTTCGAGGTCGCCGGCGTCGTCGACGGTCGTGAGGTGCTCGTCGTGGAGCACGTGACGCGCATCCACCCCTCGGTCGCTCCCGACTGGCCGGCCCCGCCCGACGGGGGCGCCGGGGCGCACACCGTCGTCATCGAGGGCGACCCGCGCATCGTGGTGAGCGTCGAGGCGACCGCCGAGGGCGGCAACCGCGCAGCCGGCGGCAACGCGACAGCCGCGGCCCGGCTCGTCAACGCCATCCCGTGGCTGCGGGAGGCCGAGCCCGGTCTCTACGACGCGCTCGACGTACCGCTCGCCCCTGCCGTGGGCCGGCTCGCGAGGTAGACCGTGTTGGTCGCCTCCCTGTCCTGCAAGGGGTTGGGGAACGCGACGACCTCCGCGGTGACGTCGACGAAGACCTGCTCGAGGACGG
>DATJGA010000103.1:0-3733 GCA_035495395.1 Mycobacteriales bacterium
CATGGCCAAGGCCATCGACGAGACGTCCCGCCGCCGCGCGAAGCAGGTCGCCTACAACACCGAGCGCGGCCTCGACCCGATGCCGCTGCAGAAGAAGATCGCGGACATCCTCGACAGCATCGTGCGCGAGGACCCGGAGCTGGTCGGGGGCAGCGGACGCAACGCCTCGCGCGGCAAGGCGCCGGTGCCCGGCGGGGGCGGCGGCAAGGGGCACACCCACGTCGAGGGACTGCGGGGGATGCCGCGGGCCGAGCTGGCCCAGCTCATCCAGCAGCTCCAGGACCAGATGCACGAGGCGGCGCGGGAGCTCTCCTTCGAGCTCGCCGCCCGGCTCCGCGACGAGGTGAACGAGCTCAAGAAGGAGCTCCGGGGCATGGACGCCGCCGGCGTCCGCTGACGAGGCGTGACGCAGGTCACCCTTACCGGCGGTAACACCTCGCCGGTACCCTGGTCCGACTGGAACGCGTACCAGTCCGACGACAGGGAGTGCGGGTGCCGCACCACGAGACGGCCGCTGACGGCGGCCGCCCGCTCCGCATCGCGCTGCTCTCCTACCGGAGCAAGCCCCACTGCGGAGGCCAGGGCGTCTACGTCCGCCACCTGAGCCGTGAGCTCGTGGGGCTCGGGCACCACGTCGAGGTGCTGAGCGGTCCGCCGTACCCGCTGCTGGACCCGGGCGTCGACCTCACGCCGCTGCCGAGCCTGGACCTGTACCGCGACCCCGACCCGTTCCGGGTGCCGTGGCCGAGCGAGTTCAAGACCGCGATCGACGCCCTCGAGTTCGGGATCATGTGCACGGCTGGGTTCCCCGAGCCGCTGACGTTCAGCCTCCGCGCGTACCGCGAGCTGAAGAGCCGGGCGGTGCTGCCCGACGTCATCCACGACAACCAGACGCTCGGCTACGGGATGCTGCTCATGCAGCGCGCCGGCATGCCGATCATCGCCAACGTCCACCACCCGATCACCGTGGACAAGCGCCTCGACCTCGCCGCGAGCCCGCTGCGCCAGCAGCTGTCCAAGCGCCGGTGGTACGGCTTCCTCGCGATGCAGGGCCGCGTCGTACGGCGGATGCCGACCCTGATGACGGTCAGCGAGAACTCCTTCGACGACATCGTCACCGACTTCGGGGTCGACCCCGACAGGATGCGGGTCATCCCGGTGGGCGTGGAGCACGACGTGTTCGTGCCGCCGAGCGTGCCGCGGGTGCCGGGCCGGATCATCGCCACCGCGAGCGCCGACCACCCGCTCAAGGGGATCGTGCCGCTGCTGGAGGCGCTGGCGAAGCTGCGCACCGAGCGCGACGTCGAGCTCGTCGTCGTCGGCAAGGCCAACCCCGAGGGCGCTGCGGCCCAGACCGTGGAGCGGCTCGGGCTGCAGGACGCCGTGCGCTTCGTGTCCGGGTTGTCCGAGCGCGACCTCGTCGACGTCTTCGGCTCCGCGCAGGTCGGCGTCGTGCCGAGCCTCTACGAGGGCTTCAGCCTGCCCGCCATCGAGCTCATGTCGTGCGCCACGCCGCTCGTGTGCACCACGGCCGGCGCGCTGCCCGAGGTCGTCGGCGACGCCGCGCTGCAGGTGCCGCCGGGCGACCCCGAGGCGCTCGCGGCCACCATCAAGCTCGTGCTCGACGACGACGCCCTCGCTGCGGACCTCGGGGCCCGCGGCCGCGAGCGCGTGATGACCCGCTACACCTGGCGGTCGGTCGCCGAGCAGACCGTGCAGTGGTACCGCGACTACCTCGGGGAGGCCTGAGCCGTGCTGACCGTCGACTTCGACAAGTTCCCCGTCGGCCCGGGCGTCCGGGTGCTCGACATGGGCTGCGGCGGCGGCCGGCACGCCTTCGCGCTGTACAAGCGCGGCGCCGACGTGGTCGCCCTCGACTACAGCCACGACGACCTCGTGGAGGTCGGCACGATGTTCGGCGCGATCCGCGTCGAGGGCCAGGCGCCGGAGGGCGCGCGGGCGCACGCGGTGCGCGGCACGGCGTACTCGCTGCCGTTCGCGGACGGCTCGTTCGACCGGGTCATCGCCGCCGAGGTCCTCGAGCACCTGCCGGCCGACACCGACGCGATGGCCGAGCTCTTCCGGGTGCTCAAGCCGGGTGGGCTCATCGCGGTCACCGTGCCGCGCTGGCTGCCGGAGAAGGTCTGCTGGGCGCTGTCCGACGCCTACCACGAGGTCGAGGGCGGCCACGTGCGCATCTACAAGGGCTCCCAGCTGCGCGAGCGGCTCGAGGGCACCGGCCTGGTCTACGAGGGCGAGCACCACGCGCACGGGCTGCACGCGCCGTACTGGTGGCTGAAGTGCGCGGTCGGCGTGAGCAACGACGGCAACCCGCTGGTCAAGGCGTACCACCGCCTCCTGGTGTGGGACATGGTCAAGCAGCCGCTCGCGACCCGGGTCGCCGAGCGGGTGCTGCAGCCGCTCGTCGGCAAGTCGCTCGTCGTCTACCTGCGCAAGCCGCTGGAGAGCGCGCGTGAAGCGGCCTGAGCTCAGGGGCCTGCCCGGCGTGCTGTCGAAGGCCCAGCTCCAGCAGACGGTCGACGCGATCGCTGCCGCGCAGCAGCCGTGCGGGTCGCTGCCCTGGCCCGACGGCCACACCGACGCGTGGGACCACGTCGAGTGCGCGATGGTCCTCGTGCTCGGCGGTCGGCTCGAGGAGGCGCAGCGCGCCTACGCGTGGCTCCGCCGTACCCAGGCGACCGACGGCTCGTGGGCCACGTCGTACGACCAGCTCGACGTCCTCGACCCGATGGTCGACGTGAACCAGTGCGCCTACGTCGCCGTCGGCATGTGGCAGTGGTGGATGGTCACCGGCGACCGCTCGCTGCCCGAGCGGATGTGGCCGCACGTGCGCCGCGCGCTCGACCTCGTCTGCGACCTGCAGGCCCCCGGCGGCCACGTGCTGTGGGCCCGAGACGGCGCGGTACCGCGCCAGGAGGCGCTGCTCACCGGGTCCTCGTCGATGTACCAGTCGCTGCGCTGCGGGATCGCCCTCGCCGAGCTGATCGGGGAGCCGCAGCCGGAGTGGGAGCTCGCCGCCGGCCTGCTCCAGCACGCCGTCGCGCACCACCCCGAGGCCTTCCTCGACAAGTCCCGCTTCTCGATGGACTGGTACTACCCGGTCCTCGGCGGCGCCGTCCGCGGTACGGCGGCCCGTGAGCTCTTCGACCGCGACTGGGACACCTTCGTCGTGCCCGGCCTGGGTGCGCGCTGCGTCTCCGACCGGCCCTGGGTCACCGGTGCCGAGACCGCCGAGCTCGCGATGGCGCTGCTCGTGGCCGGCGACCCGGACCGCGGCCGGCAGCTGCTCGTCGACGTGCAGCACCTGCGGCACGACGACGGCTCCTACTGGACCGGCCTGGTGTACGACGAGAACGCCCGCTGGCCGGCGGAGCGCTCCTCGTGGACCGCGGCGGCCATGGTCCTGGCGGCGGACGCGTTCGCGGGCGGCCCGACCCTCGCGCTGTTCGCGGGCGACGACCTGCCGACCGGCGTGCTGCTGCCCGCCGACACCTGCGTCGAAGAGGGCTGCACCGCCCTCGCCTGACGGGCTAGGTGACGGGGGCGTCCTGGCGGCGCAGCACCCGCAGCGACCCGGTCACCGACACCTGCTCGAAGGCGCCGGTGTCGATCGCCCGGCGGACCACGTTCCACGGCGGACGGCCGCCGTCCTCGGGGTTCTCGAAGACGTCGTGCACCGCCAGCAGCTCGCCGACCACGACGTGCGGGGCGA
>DATJGA010000104.1:0-4572 GCA_035495395.1 Mycobacteriales bacterium
AACTGGGACGAAGCCGGGCACTAGCGACGACGCGACGCCCGGTCCCGGACGGGTGTGTGACAGAAGTCCCGGCGGCAGGGTCTGCGGGGGACTGTCCTGGGCTACAGGGAGATCCTCCGCTTGAGCCATGGATTGTGCCTTCGCGTTGCTTGATGGTTTCAGGGCCGACCCGACCGGGTTGGTGGTGCGCTGCGCCGTCACCCCCGTGACGCGCGGTGCCTCAGGACGCCGGTGACCCCGGCCCTTGCCCCCAAAGAGAGCATCCATGACCTCGGTGCGAACGCGCACCTGCCTGGTGGGCGGAGCGCTAGCGCTCACCGCAGGGCTGCTTGCTGACCAGGGCTCCGTCCTCGGAGCCGACCTGCCCCACACAGCTCTCCTGGGCGCCGCCCTCGGCGCTGTCGTGGGCCTCGTGCCCGACCGCTCGGTCGCCGGGCGGACCGGTGCCTTCGTGTTCGGCGCGATCGCGGCGTGGCTGGGCTACGCCCTCCGTGCCGGCGTGCTGCCGGACATCCCGCTGGGCCGCGCCATCGGCTCGGTCGTCGTCGTGCTGGCCATCACGGCCGTCGCCGTCGTCACCGCGGGCCGCCTCCCGATGTGGAGCGGCTTCGTCGGCGCCGGCGCCATGCTCGGCGCCTACGAGACGACGTTCGCCGCGACTCCCACCGGCTTCCTGTCCGACTCGATGACCGCGATGACCACCGTGCTCGTCAGCGCGGCGCTGGGCCTGATCGTGTCCAGCACGCTGCAGGACGTCCTGGGCGAGGCCCCCGCCGAGCCCGTCGGACGGCACCCCGAGGTCGCCCTCCCCGGTCCGCGCGCGTCGGTCGACGCCGAGACCGACGCGGGTCTGGCGATCACCAAGCCGCAGGAGATGAACCGATGACCCCCCGCACGCGGGTCGCCGCCGCCGGCGGCACCGCCTTCTTCCTCGCCCTCGCAGGCAGCGCCAGCGCCGCAACCGCGGCGTCCGACGGCACGCCGCAGGTCGTCAACCGCGAGGTCGTCCAGGCCGAGCTCGACTCGGCCGGCAAGCTCGACGTCGCGCGCCTGTTCAGCCAGCTGTCCGTGGTCGGCAAGGGCACCGTCGACATCGCCGACCCGACCTCGTCGAAGGGGCTCCGGAACCTCGACGGGTTCGGCACCCCGAGCGTCCGGGACGGCAAGGCGCTCTACACGATCCACGTCGACGGCTCGACGAGCCGGCGCACGGTGAGCGACTTCACCAAGCCGCTCCCCGTGACCGTCAGCGCGGCGTACACGCTGGGCGGCAAGGACGTCCGCGCCAAGGACATCGTCGGCAAGACCGGCGACGTCACGGCCACGTACACCGTGACCAACGTGAGCGGCGTGCCCACGCCGGTCTCCTGGAAGGACGGCAAGGGCGCCACGCACACCGAGACCGTCAACCTGGTGACCCCGCTCGTCGGGCAGATCCAGACGACGCTGCCGGGCCGGTTCACCGACCTGGCGACCCCGGCGGCCGACGTGGCTGCCGACGGCCGCGGCGGCTCGATCCTCACCTACTCGATGGTGCTGTTCAGCCCCATCGGCAACGAGACGCAGCAGTTCACCTGGAGCGGCCACGTCAAGAACGGCCTCGTGCCGGAGGTCTCCATCCAGATCCTCCCGGCCTCGCCGACCCAGAAGCCGGAGCTCAACACCGGTGTGGTCGGGTACCGCGACGGTGCCGCCCAGGCGACTGAGCTCACCGACGGTGCCGGTCAGATCGACGCCAACCTGCTCAAGCTGCAGAACGGCGCCGGTGACCTGCTCGCCGGTCTCACCAAGCTCGCCGAAGGTGCCACGCAGCTCGAGTCCGGCCTGGCCGGTGAGGCTGCCCCTGGTGCCAAGAAGCTCGCGGCCGGTGCGGCCGACGCGAAGGCCGGCTCCGCCGACCTCGCGGCCGGTCTCGACCAGGCCGACGCCGGTGCCTCCGACCTCGCGGACGGGATCGCCCAGATCCTGGCCGGCGTGAAGTCGTTGCCGGCGGACCTGCAGGCCGACCCGGACTACCAGGCGCTGCTCGGCGCGCTCACCAGCGTCCAGACGGCCATCACGACCAAGGTCGTTCCGGGCATCGACGCGCTCAGGACCGGCGTGGCGACGGCCAAGGCCGGGCTGCAGCAGATCTCCGGGCTCATCACCTCCAGCACCACGGTGAGCGACATGCTGACCGCCCTGGCCGGTGCGATCCTGGCGCAGGCGCCCGTGCTCGGGCCCACGGCGACCGGCGACCTCGTCGGGCAGGTGCAGGCCATCGGTGCAGCGCTGACGACACAGGCAGGGCAGCTGGTGCAGGGCCTGGGCCAGGTCGTGGCCGCGCTGGGCTCGACGTCCGACTCGCCGACGACGCAGACCATCCAGGGCGGGCTCAACGCGCTGAAGCTCGGGGTGGACAACCCCAACTGCGTGCTCAGCAACCCGACGAACCCCGCGAACCCCTGTGGCATCAAGCAGGTTCAGGGGCTGGTCTCGGCCGGCATCGGCCAGCTGGTGGGGGCGGTCAGCAGCTCTCTGGCTGACGTGCTCGGCCAGGCCAGCGCCGGCGCGAACGACCTCGCGGACGGGACGTCGCAGCTCTCCGCCGGTGCCGGTCAGCTCGACGACGGGCTGGGCCAGATCTCCAGCGGTGCGAGCGACCTGTCCGACGGCATCACCAAGGCCGCGGACGGCAGCAAGCAGCTGGCGGACGGGCTGGACCAGGCCAAGACCGGCAACACGCAGATCGTGTCCGGTGCGGGCCGGCTCCGCAGCGAGGGCACCAGCGCCCTGGTCGCGGGCGGCAACGCCACGGCCGAGGACGCCGGCAAGAAGTACGCCACCCTGATCGCCCTCAGCGACAAGGTGGGCGCGAACGCCCTCCCGTACGGCGCACCTGAGGGCGCGACCGGTTCGGCGGCCTACCAGTTCACGCTGGCGGCGGCCGACACCACGTCGCACGACAACTGGACGCGTGGCGTCGTGGCAGGGCTGCTCCTGCTCGGTGCCTGCGCGGTCAGCTGGCTGCTCCGCCGGCGGTTCGCGGACCGCTAGCAGCACCTCTGCACCGGTGGCCCGTCGTCCCAGCCCGGACGGCGGGCCATCGGCCTGTCAGGAGGCCCGTCGGCAGACGTAGACCGCCGTACCGGGGAGCAGGGCGCCGCGCAGCGGCGACCACTGGCCCCACACGAGGTCGCGGCCCTCCGGCCACTCGGGCTCGACGAGGTCGAGCAGCGCGAAGCCCGCCGCGACCAGCTCGCGCACCCGGTCGCCGAGGGTGCGGTGGTGCTCGACGTACGTCGCGGTGCCGTGGTCGTCCTGCTCGACGTACGGCGTCCGGTCGAAGTAGGGCTGGCGCACGACGAGCCCGTCCGGGCCAGGGTCGTCGGCGAAGGCCCAGCGCACCGGGTGGGTGGTGCTGAACACGAACCGCCCCCCGGGCCGCAGGACGCGAGCGACCTCGCGCATGGTGCCTGCCGAGTCCGCCACGAAGGGGATGGCGCCGAACGCGCTCGCCACCACGTCGAACGACGCGTCGCGGAAGGGCAGCCGCTGCGCGTCGGCCTGCACCGTCGGCACCACCACCCCGGTACGGCGGTCCAGCTCGCGCGCGACGTGGAGCTGCCCGAGCGAGACGTCGAACGCGGCCACCCGGGCCCCCTGCACGACCAGCCACCGGCCGGCCTGGGCGGCGCCGCAGCCGAGCTCGAGGACGTCCCGGCCGCGCACGTCGCCGAGCAGGTGGGCGTCGGCCTCGCGCAGCCCCTCGGGGCACCAGAGGAAGTCGGCGTCGCCGAGCGTGGTGCCGTGCTCGGCGTAGTACTCCTCCGCGTTGGCGTCCCACCACGAGCGGTTCGCCTGGGCGCTCTCGGCCGGGCCGGCGTCGCGGTGGGCCACCCGCTCCGGGGCGTTCGACTCGGGGGAGGTCATACGGGTAGTCTTCACGCTTGCGCTGCGGGCGCACGGACAGACATGCCCGCGGACGTCTTGGCTGAGTGATCCCTGCTTCCCTGACGACCTGCCCGCTGCGTGCCACGAGTCGGCCCACCCGGGGCCGGTCCTGATCCCACAGCAGCCGGAGCCTCTCCCTTGACCAGCACTCTCGACACCTCCACCACCCCTCAGGTCGCGATCAACGACATCGGGTCGGAGGAGGACTTCCTCGCCGCCATCGACGAGACCATCAAGTACTTCAACGACGGCGACATCGTCGAGGGCACGATCGTCAAGGTCGACCGCGACGAGGTCCTGCTCGACATCGGCTACAAGACCGAGGGCGTCATCCCCTCGCGCGAGCTGAGCATCAAGCACGACGTCGACCCCAACGAGGTCGTCGCCGTCGGTGACCTGGTCGAGGCCCTCGTCCTCCAGAAGGAGGACAAGGAGGGGCGCCTGATCCTGTCCAAGAAGCGCGCGCAGTACGAGCGCGCCTGGGGCGACGTCGAGGCGAAGAAGGAGCGCGACGAGGTCATCGAGGGCACCGTCATCGAGGTCGTCAAGGGCGGCCTCATCCTCGACATCGGCCTGCGCGGCTTCCTCCCGGCGTCGCTGGTGGAGATGCGCCGCGTGCGCGACCTGCAGCCGTACGTC
>DATJGA010000105.1:0-2833 GCA_035495395.1 Mycobacteriales bacterium
GAGCGCGCGCGGGTCCAGGGCTACGTCGCCTCGGTCTGGGGGATCTCGAGCGTCCTCGGCCCGACGCGAAGACGCGTCCGGAGGGGTCCTTCACGACGACCGTCGTCGCGCGCCCGCGGGCCACCGGCGTCGCGGCGCACGACGGGGACGCGCCGACCACGCTCCCCACGTGCAGCGTCATCGTCAGCGGCGAGGGGGTCGGCGCCGCGCCGCCCGAGCTGCCGCCGCAGCCCGCGGCCAGCACCGCCACCGCCACCAGGGCTCCCCGCATCGCGCACCCCCGTATCGGGACGAAGGTACGCCGTTCGGGGAATGCGGTCGCCCCTCAGGGGTTGTCCGAGAGAGGATCGACCAGGACCTGAGGAGCAGCCGCCTGTGACCGCCGTGACCGACCCCCGAGCCGCCGTCGGGCTCAGGTCGGAGCGGGGTCCGGTCCTCGGCGCGATCATGCTGACGACCTCGCTCATCGCGCTCGACAACACGATCATCGCGACCGCCGTACCGAGCGTCGTGAAGGACCTCGGCGGGTTCAGCCAGTTCCCCTGGCTGTTCAGCGTCTACCTGCTCACCCAGGCCGTCACCGTGCCGGTCTACGGCAAGCTCGCCGACATGCTCGGCCGCAAGCCGGTGCTGGCGTTCGGCGTCCTCGTGTTCGTGGGCGCGTCCCTGCTCTGCGGCCTCGCCTGGTCGATGCCGGCGCTCATCGCCGCGCGCGCGCTGCAGGGCATCGGCGCCGGAGGGGTGCTCCCCATCGGCGTCACGATCATCGGTGACCTCTACTCCGTCGAGGAGCGCGCGCGGGTCCAGGGCTACGTCGCCTCGGTCTGGGGGATCTCGAGCGTCCTCGGCCCGACGCTCGGCGGCCTGTTCAGCGAGTACGGCTCGTGGCGCTGGATCTTCTTCGTCAACCTCCCGCTCGGCGCGCTCGCGCTCGTCGTGCTGCAGCGCCGGTTCACCGAGGTCGTGGAGCGCCGCTCGCACCGGATCGACTACGCCGGTGCCGGGCTGCTCACGGTGGGCTGCTCGCTGCTCATCCTGGGCCTGCTCGAGGGCGGCAACGCCTGGGCCTGGAGCTCCGCCACCAGCGCCCTCGTCCTCGTCAGCGCCGTCGTCGCGCTGGTCGCCTTCGGGTACGTCGAGCGGTCGGCCGCGGAGCCCGTGCTGCCCCTCTGGGTGTTCCGCCGCAGGGTGCTCGTCGGCGGCAACCTCGTCGCGGTGATGACCGGTGCGCTGCTCGTCGGCCTGAGCACCTACGTGCCGACGTACGTGCAGCGCGTGCTGGGCACCGGCCCGGTCGTGGCCGGCTTCGCGCTGGCCGCGCTCACCCTCGGCTGGCCGATCGCCGCCAGCCAGTCGGGCCGGGTCTACCTGCGGATCGGCTTCCGCGACACCGCCCTCGTCGGCCTGGTGTTCGCGATCACCGGTGCCCTGCTGGCCACGCAGCTCACCGCCCGGTCGCCGGTCTGGCACGTCGCGGCGGCGCTGTTCGTCATCGGGCTGGGCATGGGCCTCATCGGCAGCCCGCTCGTCGTGGCGGTGCAGTCCGTCGTGGGCTGGGACCGCCGAGGAGTGGTCACGGGCACGAACATGTTCTCCCGCGCCATGGGCTCGGCCCTCGGCGCCGCGGCCTTCGGCGCGCTCGCCAACGCGACCCTCGCCCACCGGTACGCCCACCCGCCCAAGGGCCTCGACGGCCCGCTGCCGCAGGGCGTGGACGAGACGACCCGTGCCCTGGCGCACCCCGGGCCGGTCGCCGACTTCGCCCGTGCCTCGCTGTTCAGCGCGACCCACCACGTCTTCGTCGCCCTGGCCGTGGCGGTGCTGCTCATGACCGCCGCCGTGGCCCTCGTCCCGCGGGTCACCAGCCCGCTCGTCTTCGACCCGGAGTAGCCCGTGGACGACCGGCTCGAGCGCAACCGCAGCAACGTGATGGCCTTCTACGACCTCATGTTCAACCAGTGCCGCCCGGCCGAGGCGATCGAGCAGTACGCCGGCGCGACGTACACCCAGCACAACCCGCACGTCGCCGACGGCAAGGACGCCTTCGTCGCCTACTTCGAGCGGATGGCGGCCGACTACCCCGGCAAGCACGTCGAGTTCGTCCGCTCCGTCGCCGAGGGCGACCTCGTCGTCCTGCACTGCAAGCAGACCTGGCCCGGGGACGCGGACTGGGCCGGCATCGACGTCTTCCGCCTCGACGCCGACGGCAAGGTCGTGGAGCACTGGGACGTCCTGCAGGTCGTGCCGGACCAGATGGCCCACGACAACGGGATGTTCTGACCCTCTGGCAGGGTGAGGCCGTGACCGAGCGCGCTGCGACCGAGACCGGCCGGCTGGCCCGGCTCGGCTTCGCAGACCCCGGTACGGCGGCAGCGGCCCTCGACGGCGCCGGCATCCTCGCCGACGGGGCGCCGCGGGACGAGGACGCCGCCGTCCTGCTCGCGACGCTCGCCGAGGCGCCCGACCCCGACCTGGCCACCGCCGCCCTGGCCCGGCTGCTCGCTGCCGCCCCGGCGGTGGCCGACCTGCTGCACCAGGACGACGGCCTGCGGCGGCGCCTGGTGCAGCTCCTCGGGGGCAGCACCGTCCTCGGCGACCACCTCGTCGCGCACCCCGAGGACGTCCGGGTGCTCGCCGACCGCGACCCGGGCGCGACCCACGACGTCGCCGCCGACCTCGTCGACGCGGTCAGCACCCTGGACGTGGCGCACGCCGTACCGGGGCTGCGGCGGGCCTACCGCCGGGCGCTGGTCGACCTGGCCGCACGCGACCTGGCCGGCGAGGTGCCCGTCCAGGAGGTCGCGGCGCAGCTCGCCGACCTCGCCACCGCGAC
>DATJGA010000106.1:0-3026 GCA_035495395.1 Mycobacteriales bacterium
CGCCCCCGGCGGGTCGGTCGTCTCCAGCCGCGTCCCCGGCTCGTACGTCGACGGCGCCTTCCCCTCGGCCCGCGTCGGCACGGCGTACTTCAAGGGCTCCGGCACCTCGTTCGCCGCCGCGGTCGCGTCGGCGTCGGCCGCGCTCGTCCTGGACCGCACCCCGGCGCTGACCCCCGACCAGGTCAAGGCCCGGCTCGTGGACACCGCAGCCGCCGGCCCGGTGACCGACCGCAGCAAGGTCGGCGCCGGCTGGCTCGACGCCTACGCCGCGACGATGAGCGACAGCACCCGCGCGGCGAACCAGGGGCTGGTCCCCTCGACCGGCGCCGGCTCGCTGCAGCTGTCGCGCGGCTCGCTGGCCGACAACATCCAGACGGGCACCGTCGTCAACGCGCTCGGTGTCGCCGTACCGGTCTTCTCCTGCGTGAGCGGCCTGCTCACCGCGCAGAACACGCTGTTCGACCCGCTGACCTACTTCAACGGCGACTGGACGACGAGCAGCTGGTACACGTCGTCCTGGTACACCAGCAGCTGGTACACCTCGAGCTGGTACACGTCCTCCTGGTACACGAGCAGCTGGTACACCTCGAGCTGGTACACGAGCAGCTGGTACGACGGCAACTGGTACGCGAGCAGCTGGGCGTGAGCGACCCGGGGGGGACGAGGAGCAGGCGGGACCGGCAGGTCCGGCTCGTCTGCTTCGCCGCGGTGGCCGCCGGCGCCGTGGCCCTCGCGACCGCGGTCGCCGTCCAGGGGCGCTCCGAGCCCGGCCCGTCGTGGCTGGCGCTGGCCTTCCTCGTCGCGCTCACCGCGGTGCGGCTGGTGCCGGTGCACCTCACGCACGCCGGCAGCTCGGAGGCGCTGCACCTCGACGAGGCCTTCTTCATCCCGATGGTCCTGACGCTGGCCCCCTGGCAGGTGCTGGGCGCGCTGGCCGTCGCGCTGCTCGTCGGGAGCGCGGCGACGCGCCGCGGCGGGATCAAGCTGCTCTTCAACGTCGGCACGCTCACCGCCACCGCGGGCGCCGGGGTCGGTACGGCGTACCTGCTCGGCGTGGGTGGGCCGGTCACCCTGGCCGACTACGCCGCCGCCTTCGCCGGCGGGCTCGTGTGCTGCGCCGCAACCGCTGTCGCCGTCGCGTTCGTCATCTCCGTCGCCACCGGTCAGTCGCTCGCGGTGCTGCTGCGGGACGGCCTCGGCCTGCGGGTCGTGGTCTGGGTCGGGTCCCTCGCGATCGGGACCGTCATCGCCGCTGTCTCGGTGCCCCACCCGCAGGCACTGGCCCTCGCCGTCGCACCGGTGGCCGTCCTGCACGCCGTGATCTCCAGCGCCCTGCGACAGCGCCGGGAGCGCACCCAGGCCGACGCGCTCTACGAGGCGGCGAGCCGGGTCCACGGCACGGTGGAGTCCGACGTGGTGCGCGCGGAGCTGATCGCCGCCGCCAAGGAGCTGCTCGTCGCCGGGAGCGCGCGCATCGTGCCGCCGGCCGAGGAGCTGCCACCGGGGGCGCTGCGGGTCCCGCTCGGCGAGGACTGGGCGCTCGAGGTGTCCGACCGCGCGACAGGCGGGACGTGGACGGCCGGCGACCGGACCCGGCTGCAGGCCCTCGGCGCCGTGGCGGCCGGTGCGCTGGAGAACGCGCTGCTCTACGAGCAGGTGCACGCGATCACCAGCAGCCTGGGCGAGGGCGTCCTCGCGCTCGACGAGCAGGGCGTGGTCACCTTCGCCAACCCGGCGGCCGAGGAGCTGCTCGGGTGGGCGCCCGGTCAGCTCGTGGGCGAGCAGATCGCACGCGCGGTGGACCCCGACGGCCTGGTCGGCGAGCAGTGGGTGCACCTGCCCAGCCTGCGCAGCGGCGAGACGGTGCGGCGCGACGAGCAGGTCGTCACGCGCCGCGACGGCAGCCTCCTCGACGTCGCGCTCACGGCGAGCCCGGTGACCCGCGAGGACCAGGTCGTGGGCGCCGTGGTCGTGCTCCGTGACGTGCGCGAGCGCAAGGCGCTGCAGCAGCAGCTCGTGCACCAGGCCTTCCACGACCCGCTCACCGGGCTGCCCAACCGGGCGCTGTTCCTCGACCGGCTCGAGCACGCCCGCGCGCGCAGCACCCGCGAGGGCGTGACGCAGGCCGTGCTCTTCGTCGACGTCGACCGCTTCAAGCTCGTCAACGACAGCCTCGGCCACCGGATGGGCGACCAGGTGCTGCGCACCGTGGCGGCGCGGCTCGTCGCGGTGCTCCGCCCCAGCGACACCGTCGCCCGGTTCGGCGGCGACGAGTTCACCGTGCTGCTCGAGCAGGTCGGCAGCGCGGCCGAGGCGGGACAGGTCGCCGAGCGCGTCCTGCACGAGCTGCGGCAGCCGATCCCCGCCGGCGGCCGGGACGTCGTCGTCACCGTGAGCATCGGCATCGCGGTGGCCGAGGCCGGCAACGCCCCCGGCGACCTGCTCGCGGCCGCGGACATCGCGATGTACCAGGCCAAGGGCGCCGGCAAGAACCGGTACGTCATCGCCTCCCCCGACGCGGACGAGCAGGCGCTGGCCCGGCTCGACCTCGAGATGGAGCTGCGGCACGCGATCGACAGCGGCCAGCTCGAGCTGCACTACCAGCCCGTCGTGTCCGCCGAGACCGGAGGCCTCTACGGCCTGGAGGCCCTCGTCCGCTGGCGGCACCCGGTGCTCGGGCTGCTGGCACCGGGCCGCTTCATGGACGTCGCCGAGGAGAGCGGCCTCGTGCTCCCGCTCGGCGAGTGGGTCCTCGAGCAGGCCTGCCGCGCCGCCGTCGACTGGCAGCGCCGGCACCCGAACGCGCCCCTCGTCATGGCGGTCAACCTCTCCGCGCGCCAGTTCCAGCAGGCCGACCTGTGCGACCGCGTCGCCGGGGTGCTCGCGAGCACGGGGCTCGCCCCGCACCTGCTCGCCCTGGAGATCACCGAGACCGCCGTCATGGAGGACACCGAGGCGACCCTCGCCGCGCTGCGCGCCCTCAAGCAGCTCAAGGTGCGGCTGTCCATCGACGACTTCGGCACCGG
>DATJGA010000107.1:0-5089 GCA_035495395.1 Mycobacteriales bacterium
GCGGTGGACGCGGGGGCCACGACCGCGGCAGCGGTGGCCGTCAGGCAGGCAAGGGCAACCGTGAGAGCACGCACAAGGGAGACCTCGACGCGATCCCGCGCCCGCTCGGTCACCCGTCCGGGTGAGCAGGCAGCTGTGGCCCCGCCGCTCGAACCGCGTCGGCGTCGGCGTGGGAACCCGTGCCGCCCGGTCCGGGCTGGGACAGTCGGTGGGCCATGACGACCACGCTCGAGCGCCCGCCGCTGCGCCGGCAGGTACGGCGGGAGGGGCCCGAGCGGAGCCCGCTGGGGCCCGGGGCGGTCGCGGCGGCCTGGGCCGCGGGCGCCGGGCTCGTCGCGCTCGGCATCCCGCTGCTGCTCGTGTGGGCCACCGACTCGCGCGCGGGCTCGGGCGCGGGCGCGGCGACCCGCGCGGTCGGGCAGCTCTGGCTGCTCGGTCACGGCACCGCCATGCGCGTGCCGGGCGGCACCGTCGGCGTGGTCCCCCTCGGGCTCGCCCTGCTGCCGCTCGCCCTGCTGCACCGCGCGGGCCGGCACGGCGCCCGCTCGCTCGAGGTCACCGGACTGGCCCAGGCGGGCCGGCTCGTCGCCGCGGTCGCCTTCCCGTACGCGATCCTCTGCGCCGTCGTGGCGGCGGCGAGCACCACGCCGCAGGTCCGGCCGGCACCGGTGCAGGCGGTCCTCGGCGGGCTCGCGCTCGCGGCGCTCGGGGCCGGCACCGGCGTGCTGCGGGAGGCCGGGCTCCTGGAGCCGGCGGTGCGGCTGCTCCCCGAGCGGGCACGGGCGCTGCTGCGCGCGACGGCTGTGGTCCTCGGCGTGCTCGTCGCGGCCGGCGCCGTCGTCTCCGGCCTGAGCTTCGTCCGGCACGCCGGCCGGGCCTCCTCGCTCGCCGCCGCGACCGACCCGGGCGTCCTGGGCGGCGTCGCGCTCCTCGTGCTGGGCCTGCTCTGCGTCCCCAACGCCGCGGTCTGGGGCGCCTCCTGGCTGTCCGGCCCCGGCTTCGCGGTCGGGGTGGGGACGGCGGTCGGCCCGTTCGGCACCACGCTCGGCGCCGTCCCGGCCTTCCCGCTGCTGGCGGCGCTGCCCGCCGGGCCGGTCCCGACCTGGCTCGGCGTGGTCGCGCTCGCGGTGCCCGTCGCCGCCGGCGCCCTCGGAGGCGTCGTCGTCGCCCGCCGGCTCGCGTGCGGTCCCGGTCGGGCCGCGCTGGAGGGCCTGGCGCTCGGTCCCTGCGCGGGTGCGGCCGTCGCCGTCCTCGCCTGGCTGTCCGCCGGCCCGCTCGGCGGCGGCCGGCTCGTGCAGGTCGGTCCCTCGTGGTGGCAGGTCGGGCTGGCCGTGCTCCTCGAGGCGGGTGCCGGCGCCGCCGCGGCCGCCGCCGTCGTACGCCGGTAGTCAGCACGAAGGCCCGGCCCCGTGCTCGGGACCGGGCCTTCGACGTGCTCAGGCCTTGATGACCAGGGTGCCCATGATCTTGTCGGCGAAGGTCTGCTTCTGCGCGTCCCACAGCGGCCACAGGTAGCCCAGGTAGCAGGGGATGCCGTCGACGATGTGGACGAAGGCCCGGCCGATGGCCGCGCCCCCTCCGACGAGCTGGCCGTCCTGGGTGCGGACGAGGCGGGTGCCGGCCATCTTCTTGCCGGTGGACTGCCCCGTGGTGCCCGACAGGTAGGCGTTGTAGAGCGCCCACGCGAGGGCGACCAGGTAGACCAGCACGCCCAGCCCGCTCGAGACCTGGTAGATCACCCCGGCGACGAGGAACGGCACGAACCAGTCGACGAGCGCGCTCTGCACCCTGAGCCCCCAGCTCGCGAGCTCGGGCCCTGGTGCGCCGTAGGGCTGCGCCGGCGGCATCTGCCCGTACGCGGGAGGGGGCGCGCCGTACCCGGGCGGCGGCGGGGCGCCGTACGCCGGAGGCGGCGGCGTGCCGTAGCCGGGTGGGGGCGTGGGGGGCTGCTGCGGGGGCTGCTCACCGGGTGCGGCGAACGGGTCCTCGGGGTTCGTCACGGTTCCTCCGGGATCTCGGGGTCGACGTCATGGTGGCCCGACGGCGGAGAGAGCGGTGGGACGTGGGCCCCGGCGGCCGCCGGTAGGCTGGCCCTTTCCCGAAGGAGGCAGCCCTGTCCGCGCGCCTGGTCGTGCTCGTCTCGGGCACCGGCACCACGCTGCAGGCCCTCCTCGACGCCTCCGACGACCCCTCCTGGGGCGCGCGGGTCGTCGCCGTCGGGGCCGACCGGCCCGGCACCCTCGGCGAGAAGCGCGCGAGCGACCGGGGCATCCCGACCTTCGTGCTGCCGGTCGCCGACTTCCCGACCCGCGAGGCCTGGGACGCCGCGCTCGTCGACGCGGTCGCCGCGTACGAGCCCACGCTCGTGGTGAGCGCGGGGTTCATGAAGCTGGTCAGCCAGGCCTTCCTCGACCGCTTCCCGATGGTCAACACGCACCCGGCGCTGCTGCCGAGCTTCCCCGGCATGCACGGCGCCCGCGACGCCCTCGAGCACGGTGTCAAGGTGACCGGCTGCACGCTGTTCCTCGTCGACGCGGGCGTCGACACCGGGCCGATCGTGGCCCAGGCCGCCGTACCCGTCCTGGACGGGGACGACGAGGCCACCCTGCACGAGCGGATCAAGGTCGCGGAGCGGGAGATCCTCGTCGACGCGGTCGGCCGCATGGCCCGCGAGGGCTTCACCGTCACCGGACGAAGGGTCACCATCCCGTAATGAGCACCATCCCCGTGAAGCGCGCGCTGGTCAGCGTCTACGACAAGACCGGGCTCGAGGAGCTCGGTCGCGGCCTGGCGAAGGCCGGCGTCGAGATCGTCAGCACCGGGTCGACCGCGGCGCGGCTGCGCGAGGCGGGCGTCACGGTCACCAGCGTCGACGAGCTGACCGGCTTCCCGGAGTGCCTCGACGGCCGGGTCAAGACGCTGCACCCGCGGGTGCACGCCGGCATCCTCGCCGACCGCCGGCTGCCCGACCACGTGCAGCAGCTCGCCGACCTCGGGGTCGAGCCGTTCGACCTGGTCGTCGTCAACCTCTACCCGTTCACGCAGACCGTGATGTCGGGGGCGGCGCCCGACGAGTGCGTCGAGCAGATCGACATCGGCGGCCCCACGATGGTCCGCGCCGCCGCCAAGAACCACCCCAGCGTGGCCGTCGTGGTCGAGCCCTCGTCGTACCCGGACGTGCTCGAGGCGGTCGAGGCGGGCGGCTTCACCTTCGAGCAGCGGCGCGCGCTCGCGAGCAAGGCCTTCCAGCACACCGCCGCGTACGACGTCGCCGTCGCCAGCTGGTTCGCCAGCTCCTACGACGCCTCCGACGCGGTGGAGGTCTTCCCGAGCTTCCTCGGCGCGACGTACGCGCGGGCCGACGTGCTCCGGTACGGCGAGAACCCGCACCAGCGGGCCGCGCTGTACACGGGCCAGCTCGCGGGCGACTCCCTCGCGACCGCCGAGCAGCTGCACGGCAAGCAGATGTCCTACAACAACTACGTCGACACCGACGCGGCGCTGCGCGCGGCGAACGACTTCACCGCGCCGACGGTGGCGATCATCAAGCACGCCAACCCGTGCGGGATCGCCTCCGGGGCCGACGTCGCCGAGGCGCACCGCAAGGCGCACGCGTGCGACCCGGTCTCCGCGTTCGGCGGCGTCATCGCGGTGAACGCCCCGGTCAGCAAGGCGATGGCGGAGCAGGTGGCGGAGGTCTTCACCGAGGTCATCGTCGCGCCGGCGTACGAGGACGGCGCCGTCGAGGTGCTGGCGAAGAAGCCGTCGATCCGCATCCTGCGCACGGCCGGCTTCAGCGGCCGCGGCGTGGAGGCCCGGCACATCAACGGCGGGCTGCTCCTGCAGGAGGCCGACGCGATCACCGCCCCGGGCGACGACCCGTCCGCCTGGACGCTCGCGTCCGGTGAGCCGCTGGACGACCTCACCGACCTGGTCTTCGCCTGGCGGGCGGTGCGCGCCGTGAAGTCGAACGCGATCCTGCTCGCCTCCGGCGCCGCCACCGTCGGCGTCGGGATGGGCCAGGTCAACCGGGTCGACTCGGCCAAGCTCGCCGTGGCGCGGGCGGGGGACCGGGCCGCGGGCTCGGTCGCCGCGTCCGACGCGTTCTTCCCGTTCGCGGACGGGCTGCAGGTGCTGCTCGACGCCGGGGTGCGGGCCGTGGTCCAGCCCGGTGGCTCGGTCCGCGACGAGGAGGTCGTGGCGGCCGCCCAGGCGGCCGGCGTGACGATGTACCTCACCGGCACCCGCCACTTCTTCCACTAGGACGAGCGCAGCGCCAGGATCGTCAGGCCGGCGATCACGAGCACGACCGTGCTCAGGCCGCCGACGACGTTGCGCTGCCGGCGCGCCCGCTCGTCGGCGTACCAGGGGGCGGCGGGGTTGCCCGCGGCGTCGATGCCCTGCTGCCGCAGCGCGCGCACGTGGATCGAGCGGCGCATGAACAGGCCCACGCCGGTGAGCACGACGAGCAGCGGCACCAGCCGGTCGCCGGTGCTGCCCACGACCGCGTCGATGAGCACGCCGAGGACGAGCAGGGCGAGCAGGACGGGCGCGCCCTGGCGCACGAGCCAGCCGCGGCGGGTGAGGTCGTCGTGCACCCACTCCCGGTACGCCGGGCCGAGCCGCCACCCGAGCAGGCGGTACGCGAGCGCGAGCAGCAGCGGGGGTGGGGTCACCCGCTGAACACTAGGGTTTCGGTCATGACCGCTCGGATGCTGCCCGGAGCCCCTGTCGCCGAAGCGGTGCTGGCCGACCTCGCGCCGCGCATCGCCCGCCTCAAGGAGGCCGGCCGCACACCGGGCCTCGGCACCGTGCTCGTCGGCGAGGACAGCGCCAGCGCCGGGTACGTCGGCATGAAGATGAAGAAGGCCGAGGAGCTCGGCTTCGCGAGCCCGCACGAGCGGCTGCCGCAGGACGCGACGACCGCCGACGTGATCGCCGCCGTACGACGGCTCAACGACGACCCGGCCTGCGACGCGATGCTCGTGCAGCACCCCACCCCGCCCCAGGTCGACTTCGAGGCCGTGCTGCTCGAGATGGACCCCGACAAGGACGTCGACGGGCTGCACCCGGTGAACATGGGCCGGCT
>DATJGA010000108.1:0-7677 GCA_035495395.1 Mycobacteriales bacterium
ACGGCGGAGCGCGACCGGGGTGTGGCCGCCGACCCAGATCGGGACCCGCTCGGTGGGGGCCGGGGGCTGCTTGATGCGGCCGAACCGCACCATCTCGCCGTCGCGCTCGACCCAGTCACCGGTGAGCAGCGCGACGATCGCGTCGAGCGACTCGTCGGTGTACTTCCCGCGGCCCTCGTAGACGCCGCCGCTCCACTCGAACTCCTCCTTGAGCCAGCCCACGCCGGCGCCGAAGGTGAAGCGGTTGTCGGAGATGACGGCGACCGAGGAGACCTGCTTCGCCAGCAGGATCGGGTTGCGCACGGCGACCTTCACCACGTGCGTGAGGAACCGGATGCGCGAGGTCACGGCAGCCATCGCGCCGCACGCGACGAAGGGGTCGAGGAAGTCGGTCTGCTCGGTCCAGAGCCGGCTGCCGTCCTTGGTGTACGGGTAGGCGTTGGAGACCGACTCGGACCAGAAGATCGAGTCGGGCACCGCGATCTGGTGGTACCCGCACTCCTCGGCGGCGACGGCCAGCGCCGTGTACTCCCTGGGGTTGCTCAGGGCGACCGACATCGTGAAGTGCACGGGCTCTGCTCCTCCAGGCGAAACGAGAACACGTTCTAGCACGAGTTTCAGATGGCGTCGAGGAGCTCCTGGACGGCGAGCGGGAACTCGGCCGCGAGGTCGTCGAGGTCGGGCATCCGCTCGGCGCAGGAGATGAGGCCGATGTCGATGCGGTCGCCGACGGACACCAGGGTGATGTTGAGCCCGGCGCCCTCGAGCACCGGGCCGAGCGGGTAGAGCCCGCACACCCGCGCCCCGGCGAAGAAGATGTCGAACGTCGGGCCGGGCACGTTGGAGATGACGAGGTTCTGGACGACCGGGTGGAAGTCGGCGAGCCGCAGGGCGCTGTAGGCGCGGGCCAGCCCGGTCGTGATGTTCGGCGGCAGCAGGTCGCCGACGTCCGCGACGAGCCCCTCGCCCATGGCCTTGTGGGTGCTCTTGCCGACCACGTTCGCCTGGCGCACCGCCTTCAGCCGCTCGAGCGGGTCGGCGACGTCGGTGGCGAGCGAGGTGAACATCGCCGAGACCGAGTTGCCGCTGCTGTCGCCCTCGCCGCGCGTGGACACCGGGCAGCTGGCGATGAGGGACGAGGACGGCAGCTCGTCGCGCTTCTCGAGGTAGGCGCGCAGGGCGCCGCCGCAGATCGCGACGACCGCGTCGTTCACGGTGCCGCCGACCGCGTTCTTGATGGCCTTGACGTCCGCCAGCGAGACGTCGGCGTACGCGACCCTCCGGCGCGGGGTGATCCGCCCGTTGAAGGGGGTGCGCGGGGCGGTCAGCGGCATCGCCCCACCGCTGGTGTCGGTGGACCCGAGCTGGTGACTGACGACGTTGGCCACCGCCTTCACGGCGGTCGGCACGACCTGCAGCGCCTTCACCGGCCACATCGCCAGGCCGGTCGCGGTGTGCCGCGCGATCGCCAGCACGCCCGGCTCGGGCAGCTCCTTGGCCGCGAGCAGCTCCGCCGCCTGCGCGATCTCGGCAGGGGTGCGCCCGTCGGGGGTGAGGTCGAGGATCGCGCCCATCAGCCGGGCCGCACCGACCCCGTCCGTCGCGGAGTGGTGGATCTTGAAGACCCAGGCGGCGCGGTCGTCCGCCATGCCCTCGACGACGAGCGCCTCCCACATCGGGCGGTTGCGGTCGAGCTGCTTCTCCGCGAACTCGGCGGTGATCGCGGCCAGCTCGGCCATGCCCCCTGGCGCCGGGCAGACCACCCGGCGTACCTGCTCTGCCGGGTCGTAGTCGGGGATGTCCACCCACACCGGGTGGTGCAGCCGCAGCGTGCCGAACACCAGCCGGCGCCGGAGCATCGGCGCGAGCAGCGCGCGCTCGCGCAGCAGCGCGACGACGTCGTCGTACCCCCACGTCGGCTTCCTGGTGCGGTCGACGACGACCGTCCCGAGGACGTGCATGTGCGAGGCAGGGGTCTCGAAGTAGAGGAAGCCCGCGTCGGTGCCGCTCAGCTCGTGCACGTCGCCACCATACGGATGCCGCACACTCTTGGTGTGCTCCTCGTCGTCCTGTCCGCCGTCGGACTCGCCTTCGTCCTCAACGGGCTGCGCCCCCTGCGGCTGACCCCGGTGCTCGTCCCGGCCTTCTTCGCGGCCTGGCTGGTCGTCGAGCTCGCGCCGCAGCTGCTCGCGCTCGCGCTGGTCGGGATCGCCCTGTCGGTCTGGCTCGGCGGGGTGACGTGGCTCGGTCTCGGGCTCGCCGGGCTCGTGGTCCTCGGGCTGCTGCGGATGGTCGTCGACGCGCAACGGGTCGAGGCCGTCGCCGACTCCGTGCTCTCCGAGTGGCCCGACGTCGGCCCGCACGAGCCCCACCTGGCCTCCGCCGTACGCCGGTTCTTCCGGCCGATGGCGTTCACCGACCCGCACGTCGAGCGCATCAAGGACGTCCCGTACGGCGAGGCCGGCGTGCGGCACCACCTCGACGTGTACCGGCGGAAGGACCTCCCGACCGGGTGCCCGACCCTCGTGCAGGTGCACGGCGGTGGCTGGGTCATCGGCAAGAAGGACGAGCAGGGTCGGCCGCTCATGCTCGAGATGGCTCGCCGCGGCTGGGTCTGCTTCGCCCCGAACTACCGGCTCTCCCCGCGCGCGACCTGGCCGGACCACATCGTCGACGTCAAGGCGGCCATCGCGTGGGTGCGCGAGCACGGCCCCGAGTACGGCGCGGACCCGGGGTTCCTCGTCCTCACCGGTGGGTCCGCGGGCGGGCACCTGGTGTCGCTCGCCGCCCTCACCGCGAACGACCCGTCGTACCAGCCTGGGTTCGAGGAGGCGGACACCGCCGTGCAGGGCTGCGTGCCGTACTACGGGGTCTACGACATCGCGCTCGAGACCGGGACCCGTGCGGCCAAGGTGCGGCACCGGACCCTGATGACCCGGCTGGTCATGAAGACGACCGACGAGGAGGCGTTCCGCTCGGCGTCACCGATCGCGCGGGTGCACGCCGACGCGCCGCCGTTCCTCGTGATCCACGGGCGCAACGACACCCTCGTCCCGGTGCAGGAGGCGCGGCTGCTCGTCGAGCGGCTGCGCGAGGTCTCACCAGGCCCGGTGCTCTACCTCGAGCTGCCTGGCACGCAGCACGCCTTCGACGTGTTCCCCTCGGTGCGCTCCGACGCCGTGGTCCGGGCCGTCGCCCGTTTCCTCGAGGCCCTGCGCGCCCGGGCGGGCGCCGCGTCGGAGCAGGCCTGAGAGCCGTCTTCGGCGAGGGCTAGCGGCGGCGGCTGAGGCCGAACCCGCCGAAGAGCAGGACCAGGACCACGATGATGATGATGAGGGTCATGCCCTGGGACCTACCCCGCTGGCGACGCGTGATGCGACGGCGGAGCGGCGGGTTCGGCTACCGCACCAGCCCGCGGCCGGTGACCAGCGGGAGGTCGAGCACCGACAGCAGGCCCGGCTTGGCCTCGACGACGGCGGGCACCGCGTTGACGAGCCGCATCGCGGTGGCCTTCAGGCCGGCGGTGTTGTGGTCGCCGTCGGTGCCCAGCATGTGCATGTCGAGCTGGTAGTTGGGCTCGCCCTTGATGACGACCCGGTAGCCGCCGGCGCCGTGCGGCTGCGGCCAGTCCGGTGCGAGCTCGTCGAGCAGCCGGGTGACGTGCTCGAGGACGACCACAGCCTTGCCGTCCTTCATGCCGCGGACCTCGAAGTGCAGGCCGGCGACCGTCCCCTCGGCGATGGGGCCGCTGTCGATGGCGAAGTCCCGCGGCGCCGGCACCCGCTCGTACCACTCGACGACCTCGTCGAGCTCGACCCCGAGGCCGGCGGCGATGAGGTGGACGACGCCGCCCCAGGCGGTGGTGAGCACGCCCGGCTGCAGCAGCATCGGCACCTCGTCCAGGGAGCCGCCGAAGCCCATGATGTCGAACATCACGGTCGCCTGGTCGTACGTCGCGTAGTTGAGGATCTCGAGGCAGCGCACCTCCTCGATGCGCTCGCTCACCGAGGTGAGGACGAGCGGCAGCACGTCGTTGGCGAAGCCCGGGTCGACGCCGTTGATGTGCAGCGACGCGCCGCCCTCCAGGGCAGCAGCGGTCACGCCCTTCGCCAGCTCGGCGTTCATGCCGACCGGGTACTGCAGCAGCACCGGCCCGCTGGCCACGACGTTGATGCCGGCCCGCAGCAGGCGCTCGAGGTCGGCGAGCGCCTCGAAGAGCCGGTCGTCGGCCATCGCGCCGTTGACGACGCAGTCGGGGCGCAGCGCGAGGATCTCCTCGACGTCGTTCGTCGCCGCGACGCCCCACGTGCCCTCGACACCGGCGAGCTCCGCCGCGTCCTTGCCCGCCTTCGCCGGGTTGGAGACCCAGACGCCGACGAGCTCGAGGTCGGGCCGGTTGTGCACGCCGATGAGGGCGTTGCGCCCGACGTTGCCGGTGCTCCAGACGACCACCCGGTACGTCATCAGAGGTCCGCCTCGTAGTCGGGCAGGCCCATGTCGAGGTTGGCCGACTGGATGCCGCCGTCCACCTCGATGACCTTGCCGGTGACGTACCCGCCGGCGGGGGAGGCGAGGAACAGCACGGTGGCCGCGATGTGGTCGGGGTCGCCGATCCGCTTCAGGGGGGTCTGGGACTCGATGGCGCTGCGCAGCCCGTCGTCGTTGACGACGATCTCGAGCGCCGACGTCGCGATCGAGCCGACCGCGATGGCGTTGACCCGCACCCGGGGCGCGAGGTCCTGCGCGACGAGCCGGGTCCAGTGCGACAGCGCGCCCTTCGCGGTGCCGTACGCGGCGTACCCGCGGCCGGCCACCCGGCCGATGGCCGAGGAGATGTTCACGACCGAGCCCTCCCCGCTCTTGAGCAGGTGCGGCAGGGCGGCACGCGTCAGCGCGTGCGCGGTCGAGACGTTGAAGTGGAACGCCTCCTCGAGCGCCTTGGTGTTGGTGCGCAGGAACTCCCGCGGCATCGCGCCGCCGACGTTGTTGACCACGACGTCGAGCCGGCCGAACGCGTCGACGGCCTGACCGGCGAGCGCCGCGACCGCGTCCAGGTCGGACAGGTCGGCGGGCACGACGACCGCCTTCCGGCCCATCGCCTGGATCTCCTTGGCCACCTGCTCGAGCTGGTCCGCCGTACGGGCGGAGAGCAGGACGTCGGCGCCCGCCTCGGCCAGTGCGAGGGCGGACGCGGCACCGATGCCGCGGCCGGCTCCGGTGACGACGGCGGCCTTGCCGTCGAGGCGGAAGCGTTCCATCACCATGTCTGACTCCTCGGGGCGGGTGGCGCGATATCTATAACACGTTCTAGTCTGGCTGTCGTGGCCCGCACCCGCTCCTGCACCCCCCGCCCCGCCTCCGCGGTGACCCAGTGGGACGACGAGACCGACGTCCTCGTCGTCGGCTACGGCTGCGCCGGGGCGAGCGCGGCGTGGGAGGCCGCGACGGCCGGCGCCGACGTGCTCGTGCTCGAGCGCGCGAGCGGTCCCGGTGGCTCCAGCGCGCTGTCCGGTGGCGAGATCTACCTCGGCGGCGGCACCGCGCTGCAGAAGGAGAACGGCGTCGAGGACGACCCCGAGTCGATGCGCGCCTTCCTGCTCACTGCGCTCGGTCCCGGCGTCGACACGGTCAAGGTCGACGCGTACGTCGAGGGCAGCGTCGAGCACTACGACTGGCTGGCCGGGCTCGGGGTGCCGTTCGAGAAGGGCGTCTACGAGGAGCTCTCGTGGATGCCGCCGACCAACGACGGCCTCATGTGGCTCGGCGAGCGCACCTGGCCGTTCACCGAGGTGCAGCAGCACGTCGCGCCACGCGGGCACCGCCCCGCGACCGGGCACTTCGGCGGCTGGCTGCTCATGGACAAGCTCGCGGCCGCCGTGAAGGCCGCCGGTGCCCGCGAGCTCTTCGACGTGTACGCCGAGCGACTGGTCATGGACACAGCCGAGGACGGCCGGATGCGTGTCGTGGGCGTCGTCGCCAAGCAGTACGGCGAGGAGAAGGCGATCCGCGCCCGGCAGGCGGTGGTCCTCACCACCGGCGGGTTCGTCGACGACGAGGAGATGCTCGCGCTGCACGCGCCGCGGCTCGTCGGGTTCGACAAGGTCAGCAGCGGCAACGACGACGGCAGCGGCATCCGGATGGCGCAGGCCCTCGGCGCAGACACCCTCAACATGGACGCCGGCCAGGTCGGCTTCCACTGCGTCCCGGCGCTGATGGCGCGCGGCATCGTCGTGAACCGGCTGGGCCAGCGGTTCGTCAACGAGGACACCTACCCGGGCCGGGTCGGCCAGGCGGCGCTGTTCCAGCAGGGCATGGGGTGCTGGGTCGTCACCGACGAGCAGGGCTTCGAGGACGTCCCCGAGGCCGACCGCTGGGGGATGCTGCCGCAGCACACCGCGGACACCCTCGCCGAGCTCGAGCAGCTGACGGGCCTGCCGTCCGGCTCGCTGGAGGCGACGGTCGCGCTCTACAACCACCACGCCGCCAAGGGCGAGGACCCCTTGTGCCACAAGGACTCCCGGTACCTGCGGCCGATCGAGCCGCCGTACGCCGCCTTCGACCCCCGCCGTTCCTTCCGCGGGCCGAACGACCCGAGCAACGGCCCCGGGGCCGCGGTGTTCACGCTCGGCGGCCTGCGGACGGACGTCGCCGGTCACGTCCTCGACGTCGACGGCGAGCCGATCCCCGGTCTGCTCGCGGCCGGCCGCGCGACGAGCGGGCTGCCCGCGTGGGGCTACATCAGCGGCACGTCGCTCGGCGACGGGACGTACTTCGGGCGGCTCGCGGGGCGCACCGCCGTCCGAGGCGTGTCCCGATGATCGGGACCACCAGCGTGCGCCCGGGACAGGCGGTCCGTAGCGTTCCCCGAAACGAGGAGGCGCGTGTGAGCGACAGCCCCAGCAAGGTGCTCGAGGCGGTCAAGGACCTGCTGCCCGGCATCGCGGCGCGCGCGGACCAGGCGGAGGCGGACCGCCGCATCCCGGACGCGACGATCGCCGAGCTGCGCGAGGCCGGCGTCTTCCGGATGCTGCAGCCCAAGCGCTGGGGCGGGCTCGAGGCCGACCCGGTCGAGTTCTACGAGGTCGTGCGCACCATCGGCGCCGTCTGCGGCTCCACCGGATGGGTCACCTCCGTCGTCGGCGTGCACCCCTGGCAGCTCGCGCTGTTCCCGGACCAGGCGCAGGTCGACGTGTGGGGCCAGGACCCGGGCACGCTCGTCAGCTCGTCGTACGCGCCGACCGGGCGCTGCACGCCGGTCGAGGGCGGGTACGAGGTCACCGGCCGCTGGAGCTTCTCCTCGGGCAGCGACCACTGCAGCTGGGTGCTGCTCGGCGCCATCGTCATGGGCGAGGACGGGCCGACCGACTTCCTCACCATCCTCGTGCCGCGCGGCGACTACGCCATCGAGGACGTGTGGGACGTCGTCGGCCTCCGGGGCACCGGCTCCAACGACATCGTCATCGAGAAGGCCTTCGTCCCGGCGTACCGGACGCTGTCGTTCAAGGACGTCTCGGCGCTCACCTGCCCCGGTCAGGCCGAGAACACCGCGCCGCTCTACAAGCTCCCGTTCGGGACGGTGTTCGCGTACACGATCACCACCCCGATCATCGGCATCGCGACCGGCGCCTACGAGGCGCACGTGGAGCGGATGCGCGAGCGGGTGCGCATCTCCTACGG
>DATJGA010000109.1:0-3822 GCA_035495395.1 Mycobacteriales bacterium
CAGCGCACCGAGGTGCGCGAGCTGTGGGAGCCGTTCGGCAAGGGGCAGAAGGGCTCCTCGGCCATGCCCCACAAGAAGAACCCCATCGCCAGCGAGCGCATCGCCGGCATGGCCCGGATCGTCCGGGCGTCCGTCGTACCGGTCATGGAGGGCATCCCCCTGTGGCACGAGCGCGACATCTCGCACTCGTCCACCGAGCGGGTGTGCCTGCCGGACGCGTCCATCGCCACCGACTACCTGCTGCACCTCACGACGCGGCTCGTCACCGGGCTGGTCGTCGACGTGGACCGGATGCGGCACAACCTCGAGTCCTCGGGCGGCCTCATCTACACCTCGACCGTGCTGCTCGAGCTGGTCGAGGGCGGGCTCTCGCGCGAGGACGCGTACGCCTTCACCCAGGCAGCGGCGATGGAGACCTGGGAGACGGGGGAGCCGTTCCGCGCGACGCTGTCGAAGCAGGCCGCCGCGGCCGGCAAGTCGCTGGACGAGACGCGGCTCGACGAGGTGTGCCGGCCCGAGCGGTACCTCGAGCGGCTCGCCCCGGTCTTCGCCCGGCTGGCCGAGCTCTCGTGACGGTCCCCCTGCCGCTGCTGCACTCCGGCAAGGTCCGCGACGTCTACGCGGTCGGTGCCGACCAGCTGCTGCTGGTCGCCTCCGACCGGCTCTCGGCGTACGACGTGATCCTGCCGACCGCCATCCCCGACAAGGGCGCGGTGCTGACCGGGTTGTCGCTCTGGTGGTTCGAGCAGCTCGCCGACGTGGTCCCCAACCACGTGGTGTCCTCCGACATGCGCGCGCTGGGGTACCCCGAGGTGCAGGGCCGTGCCGTGCTCGTCGACCGGCTGGAGATGGTGCAGGTCGAGTGCGTCGCCCGCGGGTACCTCACGGGTGGCGGCCTCACCGACTACAACGCGACCGGCGTCGTCAGCGGCATCGCGCTCCCGCCCGGGCTGGTCGACGGCTCCCAGCTGCCCTCGCCGGTGTTCACCCCCTCGACCAAGGCTCCGGTGGGGGAGCACGACGAGCCGATCAGCTTCGACCAGGTGGTCTCCCTCGTGGGGGCGGAGCTGGCGGAGGAGCTGCGGGACGTGACGCTGCGGGTCTACCAGCGCGGTCACGAGGTCGCCGCGAAGGCGGGCATCATCCTGGCCGACACCAAGGTCGAGCTCGGGCACCGCGCGGGCGAGCTGGTGCTCGGCGACGAGGTGCTCACCCCCGACTCCTCGCGCTTCTGGCCGGCGGCGTCGTGGGAGCCGGGGCACCCGCAGCCGTCGTACGACAAGCAGTACGTCCGCGACTGGCTCACCGCCTCCGGCTGGGACAAGAAGGCGCCCGGTCCGGAGCTCCCTGCCGAGGTCGTGGAGCAGACGCGGGCCAAGTACGTCGAGGCCTACGAGCTGCTCACCGGCTCGTCGTTCGACTCCTACCTGCGCTCCTGACGTGGACGTCACCGAGCTGTCGCTGCGCACCGGCGACCGGCTGGTGACCGACGTGACCTCCTCCGTCATCGGCTTCTGCGCCGGTCGCGGCGACGGGCTGCTCACCGTCTTCGTGCCGCACGCGACCGCCGGCGTCGCGGTGATGGAGACCTGCTCGGGGAGCGAGCAGGACCTGGCCGACGCGGTCGACCGGCTGCTGCCCGTCGAGGAGCGCTACCGGCACAGCCACGGCAGCCCGGGGCACGGGCGCGACCACGTGCTGCCCGCGTTCGTCGCGCCGTCGGTGACCATCCCCGTCGTGGCCGGCCGGCCGGTGCTCGGCACCTGGCAGAGCGTCGTCGTGGTGGACAGCAACGCCGACAACCCCGAGCGCCGCGTCGTCCTGTCCTTCCTCCCCGGCTGACCCCCCTCCCCCCTGTCCGCCCCCCTTCCCCGCCCCCACTTCCCGCCGATCTTCGTCATGTGGGGTTCTCCCACGCGTCGCGGCACCCGATCTGACGAAGATCGCGACGCCGGGGCTGTGGACGACGGGCCCAGGCGCCCGTGATCCGCTGCATCGTGCGCGGGTGCTTCCTGAGGTCCTCTCCTGGAAACAGGTCACCGCCAAGTACGGCACTTCCGACAAGGCGCGCGCTGCCGTTCGTCGCACGGAGATCAGACGTGTCCTGCACGACGCGTACGTCGAGGCAGCCGTCCCGGATGTCGCCGCCACACGCGTGGCCGCCTTGCGCAGGGTGCTCCCTGCTGACGTCGTGCTGTCGCACTGGGCCGCGCTCTGGGCGCTGGGCCTCGACGTCCTGCCGCGGGACCGCGACAAGGTCGAGCAGCTCGACGTCACCGTGCCGCGTTCACGGCACCTCGAACGGCGTCCCGGTGTCCGACCCCACTGCGCCCTGCTCCCGGACCACGAGCTCTGCGAGGTGGGCGGCTTGCTCGTGGTCTCCGCGGAGCGGGCCGTCGTGGACGTCGCCCGCACCTTCGGACTGGTCGAGGGCGTGGCATGCGGGGACGCCGCACTGCGCGCCGGGGCCACGACCGTTCCCCTCATCGAGGCAGCCCTGTCGGGTGCACGCGGCCTCCGGCACGTCACCGTGGCCCGCGCAGCGGTGCCGCTCCTCGAGCCCCGTGCCGAGTCACTCATGGAGAGCCGGCTCAGAGTCGGCTTCGTCCTCGAGGGCGGACCTCGGATGCGGGCCCAGGTCGACCTGTGCGACGAGAACGGCTCCTGGTGCGGGCGTGCTGACCTGTTCCTCGACGGTGTCGTCGTGGAGTACGACGGGAGGGAAGCCCGACTCGAGCGAGGGCGGTTCACCTCGGACCGGCGACGTGGGAACGCGTTCGCGAACCTCGCGGTCGAGGTTCGTCGGTTCAGTGCTGACGACTACTACAAGACCTCTGCGCGGCAGCGCTTGCGCGAGCTGGAGAAAGCGCTCGAGCTTGCGCGTGAACGCCGGCCGCGATACGTCTTCGGGCGGGACACGTTGCCGCCTCCGAGGCTCTCGCCCCTTCAGACCCTGGCTGAGAGCCGCGCCGCCTGACTCAGACGAGACGGACTGCGTAGTCCTCGATGACCGGGTTGGCGAGCAGGGTGTCGGCGATCTTCGTGGCCTGCTCGACGGCGGCCTCGGCGGTCTCCGCCTCGAGCGAGAGCTCGACGTGGCGGCCGATGCGCAGGGACGCGGGCGCCGGGAAGCCGAGGTTCGGCAGGGCGTTCGCCACAGCCTGACCCTGCGGGTCGAGGATCTCCGGCTTGAGCATGACGTCGACGACGATCTTGTGCACGGTCACGCGCTCAGCCTAGCCATCCCCCGTTGTCAGCCTTGCCCCGCGATCTTCGTCGTCTTGGGCCTCTTCTCGCGTGATTCACCCCCATCTGACGAAGATCGCGAGCAGGGAGAGAGCGATCTTCGGCGAGCTGGGGGCTCCGCCGCGCAGCTGACACCAACAGGACGAAGATCGCGGGGGGACGTGCGGGGACGGCGCGGCGGGGGAAGGGGCGACGGCGGCGCGACGGTAGGCTTGCGCGAGTGAAGATCGGCGTCGTCACCTTCCCCGGCAGCCTCGACGACCGTGACGCCCAGCGCGCCGCCCGACTCGCGGGCGCGGAGGCGGTACCCCTCTGGCACGGCGACGCGGACCTGCACGGCGTCGACGCCGTGGTGCTCCCCGGCGGCTTCTCGTACGGCGACTACCTGCGCTGCGGGGCCATCGCCCGGTTCGCGCCGGTGATGGCGACGATCGTCGACGCGGCCAACGGCGGCATGCCGGTCCTCGGCATCTGCAACGGCTTCCAGGTGCTCTGCGAGAGCCACCTGCTCCCCGGCGCGCTCACCCGCAACCAGCACCTGCACTTCGTCCACCGCGACCAGCCGCTGCGCATCGC
>DATJGA010000110.1:0-2328 GCA_035495395.1 Mycobacteriales bacterium
CGCCGGGTGACTTCGCGTGCCCCTTCCAGGTGCTCGTCTCCGGTCCCCGCCAGGGGCAGGACGGTCGCCGAGGGCACCAGGGCAGGCACCACCCGGGGCCTGCGACAACCGGACACCCCGCCGTACGGCGGGCGAGCACAGAACGGGGCCACGATGGCCGTCGTCAGCATGCGCCAGCTCCTCGAGAGCGGCGCGCACTTCGGGCACCAGACCAAGCGCTGGAACCCGAAGATGAAGCGCTTCATCTTCACCGAGCGCAACGGCATCTACATCATCGACCTGCAGCAGACGCTGGGGTACATCGACCGCGCGTACGACTTCGTCAAGGAGACCGTGGCGCACGGCGGGACGATCATGTTCGTCGGCACCAAGCGCCAGGCGCAGGAGTCGATCGCCGAGCAGGCCACCCGCGTCGGCATGCCGTACGTCACCGAGCGCTGGCTCGGCGGCATGCTCACCAACTTCTCCACGGTCTACAAGCGGCTGCAGCGCCTCAAGGAGCTCGAGCTCATCGAGCAGACCGGTGGCGCCACCGTGCTCACCAAGAAGGAGGCGCTCGTCCTGACGCGCGAGCGCATCAAGCTGCAGCGCACCCTGGGCGGCATCCGTGAGATGACGCGCACGCCGAGCGCGGTGTGGGTCGTCGACACGAACAAGGAGCACCTGGCCGTCAACGAGGCCCGCAAGCTCAACATCCCGGTCGTCGCCATCGTCGACACCAACTGCGACCCCGACGTCGTCGACTACAAGATCCCCGGCAACGACGACGCGATCCGCAGCATCCAGACGCTGACCCGCGTCGTGGCCGACGCCGTCGCCGAGGGCCTCATGGCCCGCGCCGGCCAGCAGGCCGACGCCGGCGAGAAGCCGTCGTACGACGACAGCCCGACCGGCCAGCTCGCGACCGACGAGCCGCTGCCCGCGTGGGAGCAGGAGCTGCTCGCCGGCTCCGCCGACGCCCCGGCCGCCGAGGCCCCCGCGGCCGATGCTCCCGCCGCCGAGGCCCCCGCTGCCGAGGCCCCCGCTGCCGAGGCCCCCGCGGCTGAGGCCCCGGCCGCCGACGCCGCCCCCACCACCGAGTCCTAGTACCGAGAAGAGACCGCAGACATGGCAACCATCTCCGCCGCGGACATCAAGAAGCTCCGCGAGGCAACCGGCGCCGGCATGACCGACTGCAAGAACGCCCTGGTCGAGGCGGACGGCGAGTTCGAGAAGGCCGTCGAGATCCTCCGCATCAAGGGCCAGAAGGGCGTCGCCAAGCGCGAGGGCCGGGCCGCCTCCAACGGCCTCGTCACCGTGCACCAGACCGCGCCCGGCCAGGCGACGCTGCTCGAGCTCAACTGCGAGACCGACTTCGTCGCGAAGGGCGAGCGCTTCATCGCGCTGGCCCAGCAGGTCGTGGCCGCGGCTGCGGCCGCCGGCGCCAACGAGCCGAAGGACATCGTCGTCGACGGCAAGGACCTGCAGGTCGTGCTCGACGACGCCAACGCGATGCTCGGCGAGAAGATCGAGGTGCGCCGGGTCGTCACGCTCGAGGCGCCGTACGTCGCGACCTACCTGCACAAGACGAACCCCGACCTGCCCCCGCAGCTCGGTGTGCTCGTGGCCCTGACCGGCGAGAACGCCGAGGTCGGCAAGGACCTCGCGCAGCACGTCGCCGCGTTCAGCCCCCTCTACGCCGCCCGCGAGGACGTGCCCGAGGAGGCGGTGACCAACGAGCGCCGCGTCGCCCGCGAGATCGCGCTCGGCGAGGGCAAGCCCGAGGCCGCGCTCGACAAGATCGTCGAGGGTCGCGTGCAGGGCTTCTTCAAGGAGGCGGTGCTCGTGGAGCAGGCCTTCGCGAAGGACAACAAGAAGACCGTCGGCAAGGTCCTCGACGAGGCCGGTGTCGGAGTGGTCCGCTTCGCGCGGTTCAAGGTCGGGCAGGCATAGCCTTCACCCTGGAACCGCACAGACGTCACGACGAGGAGGCCGCCACCCCATGAGCACAGCGAACGGGGAGGCGGCCTCCCCGCTGCGTGAGGGGCCGTACCAGCGGGTGCTGCTCAAGCTGTCCGGCGAGGTGTTCGGCGGCGGCGCGATCGGCCTCGACCTCGACGTCGTGTCCGACATCGCCCGGCAGGTCCGCGACGTCGTGCAGGCCGGGACGCAGGTCGCCATCGTCGTGGGCGGCGGCAACTTCTTCCGCGGCGCCGAGATCGCGCAGCGCGGCATGGACCGGGCGCGCGCCGACTACATGGGCATGCTCGGCACGGTGATGAACTGCCTGGCCCTGCAGGACCTGCTCGAGCAGGCCGGGGTCGAGACCCGGGTGCAGACGGCGATCAC
>DATJGA010000111.1:0-9520 GCA_035495395.1 Mycobacteriales bacterium
GTCGCCCTCGAGCAGCACGACGCTGTCGTGCGAGGAGTCCGACACGAGCAGCCGGCCGTCGGCGAGTCGCAGCGCCTTGCCGGGGAAGGACAGCGCAGAAGCGGCCGGTGGCGGCGGCACGTACGGCGAGTCCCCGCGGCGCAGCGTGCCCTTCGCGTCGTGCTCGGCGACGAGCTCGGCGAGCAACCGGCCGAGCCCCTCGGCGTGGCCCTCGCCCGAGGCGACGTGCACGACGTACCCCTCGGGGTCGACGAGCACGAGGGTGGGCCAGGCGCGGACGGCGTACTGCTTCCAGGTGCTCAGGTCCGGGTCGTCGAGGACTGGGTGGTGCACGCCGTACCGCTCGACGGCCGCGACCACGGCGCCGTGGTCGGCCTCGTGCACGAACTTCGGCGAGTGCACGCCGACGACGGTGAGGACGTCGGCGAAGCGCTCCTCCAGGGGGCGCAGCTCCTCCAGCACGTGCAGGCAGTTCACGCAGCAGAAGGTCCAGAAGTCGAGCAGCACGAAGCGGCCGCGCAAGGCCTCGAGGGACAGCGGGCCGTCCGTCCCGATCCAGCCGCCCCGGCCGGCCAGCTCCGGCGCGCGGACGCGGGCGCTGCGGGTGGTCACGCCACCCACCCTAAGGACAGACTCAGGGCCGTGACGGCCGAGACGACCCCGCTGGTCGGGCGCGACCGCCCGCTCGCGGAGCTCGACGCCGTCCTCGCCGAGGCGCGCCAGGGCCGCGGCCGGCTGGTGCTGGTCACCGGCGAGGCGGGCATCGGCAAGACACGGCTCGCCGAGGAGCTGGTACGGCGGGCCGACGGCTTCGCGCAGCACTGGGCCTGGTGCCGCAGCGACCAGAGCATGGGGTCGCTGCGCACCTGGTCGACGGTGGTCCGGGCGCTGACCGCGACGCACCCCGCGGTGGCGGAGCTGGCCGAGCGGGCACCGCTGCTGCGCAGCCTCGTCGCCGGCACCGGAACGGGCGAGGTGCACCCCGAGGCCGGCCGGGGCGCCCTCGCCCAGGACGTCGCCCACGCGCTGCGGCTCGCGGCGGACCGACCGCGGCTGGTGGTGCTGGACGACGCGCACGACGCCGAGGCCTCGACGCTGCGCCTGCTCCTCGACGTGAGCCCGGAGCTGCGCACCCTGCCCGTCGTCGTCGTCGCGACCGCGCGCGACTCCGGGTGGGAGGGGCGCGAGGACCTCCGCGCCGAGCTGCTGCGGCAGAGCAGCCGGGTGGCCCTCACCGCACTCACCCCCGACGAGGTGCGCGACCTCGTACCCGGTGCGGACGACCGGCTCATCGCCCGCACCGGCGGGAACCCCCTGCTCGTCACCGAGCTCGCGCGGGGAGCCGAGGACGTGCCCACCAGCCTGCGCAGCCTCGTCGGCGCCCGGTTGGCCTCTCTGCCGCCGCGCAGCCGACAGGTGCTCGAGGCCGCGGCCGTGCTCGGACCGCGGTTCCGCCTCGACGTGCTCGCCGACGTGGCGTCGATGCCGCTGGACGAGCTGGGTCGGCACCTCGCTGCGGACCTGGTGGTCGTGACCAACCCGGGGGAGGCGCGCTTCACGCACGAGCTGCTCCGCGACGCGGCGTACGAGGAGGTGGCGGACAAGGAGGCGTGGCACGCGCGGGCGGGGGCGGTGCTCGACGTGCTGCTCGAGCGCGGCCGCCTGGTCGCCCCCGCCGAGGTCGCCACCCACCTGCTGCGCGCCGGGCCGGCCCACGCCGAGTCCGCGGTGCGGCGCTGCCTCGAGGCCGCGGCGCACGCGGAGCGGATGCAGGCCTTCGAGGACGCCGTGCACTGGCACCGCCAGGCCCTCGAGCTGCTCGACGACCCGGCCCGCTCCGCCGAGGTGCTCACCAGGCGGGCCCGGGCGCGGCGTGGCTACGGCGACCGGGACGGCGCCCGCGACGACCTGCTCCTGGCCGCCTCCCTCGCCCAGCAGGCGCACCGGGCCGACCTGCTCGCGCACGCCGCGCTGGGGCTCGGGTCCGGCCCCGGCGGGTTCGAGGTCGACCAGCAGGACGCGGCCCAGCTCGACCTCCTGCAGCAGGCGCTCAGGGCGCTGGCCGACGACGACCTCGCGCTGCGCGCCTGTGTCACCGCGCGGCTCGCCGTGGCGCGGGCTCGGCTCGACCCGCCCGAGGTGCTCGAGGGCGCGGCCCGGGAGGCGGTGGAGCTGGGACGGCGCAGCGGCAGCCCGGCGGCGCTCGGCGTCGCGCTCGCCGCCCTCTGCGACACGATCGCCGGGCCCGACGACGTCGCGGAGCGGCTCGAGCACGCGACCGAGGTGGTCGCGCTGGCGGTGCAGGCAGGGGACGGCGACCTCGAGCTGCTCGGCCGGCGGCTGCGCTTCGTGACCCTCGTCGAGCAGGGCCGGCGCGAGGAGGCGGACCGCGAGCTGCGGGCGTACGAGCTGCGCGCCCACGAGGTCCGCCACCCCCTCTACCTCTGGTACCCGCCGATGTGGCGCAGCATGTGGGCCATCGCCGAGGGCCGGTACGACGAGAGCGCGCAGCTCCTGGACGAGGCGCTCGGGCTGGCGACGGGCAGCGCCAACGGGGAGCTGCTCACCACGGTGGCCCGCTGGTTCCTGTACGTCGCGCGCGGCGACCTCGAGGGGCTGCGACGCACCCACGAGGCCCTCGACATGTCCGGCATGGTCGACCTGTGGGTGCACGTCACCCGCGCCCTCATCGCCGCGGAGCTGGGTGACCTCGACGCCGCGCGGCAGCACTTCGAGCTCGTGGCCCACCGGCTCGACGAGGTCCCTCGCGACGGCGAGTGGCTCGCCACGATGGCGCAGGTCGCCGAGCTGATCGAGGCGATGGGCGGCCACCCCGCAGCGGCAGCCGCGCTCACCGGGCTGCTCGAGCCGTACGCCGAGCTGTGGGCCGTCGAGGGCCTCGGTGCCGCGGTCCACGGACCGGTGCACGCCTCGCTCGCCCGCTGCCACCCCGACCCCGCAGCCCGCGAGCGGCACCGGACCCGGGCCCTCGAGCTGCTCCAGGGCGTCGGTGCCGCCGCGCTGGCGGCCACCCTGACCGGGGCCGCACCGCCCGCCGTACCGGGGTCGGCAGCCCTCGTGCGCGAGGGCGACGTGTGGGCGCTCTCCTGGAACGGGCGGGAGACGCGGGTCAAGGACAGCAAGGGCGTGCGCGACCTCGCGGCGCTGCTGGCCGCGCCCGGCCAGGAGGTCCCCGCCCTCGACCTGTACGGCGGACCCACGGAGCACGACACCGGTGAGGTGCTCGACGCGACCGCCCGGGAGGCCTACAAGCGGCGGCTGCGGGAGCTCGAGGACGCCGACTCGCTCTCCGAGGGGGAGGCCACCGAGCGGGCGCTGCTGCTCGAGCAGCTCGCGGGCGCGTACGGCCTGGGCGGGCGGGTCCGCCGTACCGGGTCGTCGTCGGAGAAGGCGCGGTCGGCGGTGACGGCGCGGGTGCGCGACGCGGTGCGCCGGATCGCGGCGCACGACCCCGAGCTGGGTCGGCACCTGGACCGGAGCGTCCGCACGGGCACGTTCTGCTCGTACGAGCCGGAGACGCCGGTCGCGTGGCGCCTCACACCGTGAGGCCTGCCCTCACGCCTGGTGGGTGACCGCACCACCGAGCCTGAGGAGCACTCCATGAACCTCTACCAGTACGCCTTCCGCGGGGACCCGCAGCAGCTGCTCACCGCCTGGGACCAGGCGCTGGAGGGGATGCGCGACGAGCTCATCCTGCACATCGCCACCACGCACCCCGGCGGGCTGACCGTCCTCGACGTCTGCCCGTCGGAGGCCGACTTCCAGGGCTGGATCAACGGCGACGACTGGCACCGCATCAAGGCGGCCCTCGGCGGCGACGTCGACGTCACGCCGCTGGGCGAGGTGCGCACCGCCGTGGCGCGCGCGGGGCTCGTCGAGCTGGTGAGCCCGCACGCGCACAGCCACTGACCGTCAGCGTCTGCGACCCGGGCCGGACAGCATCCGGACCCCCACACCGCGGCGGCCGGTCGGCTCCTGGCGGGTGCTGAGCGACGGGCCCTGCGCCTCGATGCAGGCGGGCGAGATGCAGGTGTCCGTCTCGGCCGCCCACACCTCGCCGGTGAGCGGCGCGATGACGACGTCGAGGAAGTCGAACATGCCCGCGCACCGCCCCTGGCACGGTCCGCGGTGCACCGGGTCCGACACCGGGTTGGCCGTCGCCGAGTGGAAGACCGGCCGGGCGGCCAGGGCGTCGGTGCTGACGGTGACGTAGTAGTTCCACGGCCGCGCGGCGTTCGCCTGCCGCGCGGTCGAGCCCGGGAACGAGACCGCGACGTGTCCCGGGTCGGAGGCGTCGATGCTGGGGTAGTTCACCGCCGCGACGCCCGGCGGCGCGATGAGCAGGGCTGGGCCCCAGGTGCGGCCGTGGTCGCGCGAGACCGCCATGTACGGCAGCAGGTCGGCCGCCCCGAACCAGGTGTAGTAGAGGTTGCCCTTGCTGTCCGAGGCGACCGAGGTCTGCGTGTCGCCGACGAGCATCCGGTTCACGAGCACCTGGGTCCAGCTGCTCCCGCCGTCCTCGGAGATCGCCAGCATCGGCCGGCCGCAGTGCCCCTTCGGCAGGAACAGCCGTCCGGTCGGGTCGGTGACGATGTGGCCGTGCAGGCCGCCGCACTGGCCGCTCGCGCCGCCGTTGGAGTCGGTCGGCTGCTCGAAGCCGAGGAACGCCGGGCTGCCGGTGAAGGTGAACGTGGAGCCGCCGTCCAGGCTGCGGGCGCACTGCGCGTCCGCGATCTTGTTCACGCAGTAGTAGACGACCTTCGGGTAGCCGCTCGTCGTCAGGCCGGCGATGGGGCGACCGGTGACGATCGTCTGGTGGTCGTCCACCGGCGCCTCGCAGGCCAGCGGGTTGCCGCGCGACCAGGTCTTGCCGCCGTCGTCGCTCCACTGCAGGTACGAGCACCCCACCGTGAGGTCGTCGTTGAACAGCCGGCCGGTGTCGGGGTCGACGTAGAGGTACGGGTCGAGCGTCACCGGCGGGATCGGCTGACCCACCACGAGCGGCGTGACGTTGTGCCAGCTCTTGTTGCCGTCGGAGCTGGAGTAGATGAGGGTGCGGCCGTTCTCCGGCGAGACGCTGTCGAAGTCGGCCGCGGTCATGAAGGCCAGTCCGCTCTTCGTCACGCCGATGGTCGGCTCGATGGCGTTGCGTCCCAGGGGGGTCGCGCTGAGCACCACCGGGTCCGTGTCCTTCACCGGCACCGTCGAGGGCAGCGGCACCGGAGGCGCCGACGTCCCCAGCGGGAGGTCGAGGGTCGAGGGGGCTGCCGCGCTCCCGTAGTGCGCCGTGAGCGTCTCGCCGGTGTTGACGTAGCGGGGCGAGCCCTGCAGCCGCAGCACCGAGCCGACGACGCCGTTCACGTCGAAGCTCACCGTGTAGGGGTGCGCGGCGCCGTCCGCCGTCGTCACGCCCGTCTCGACGCTGGCCAGCTCCTTCTGCGCGGCGGTGCCGGGGTCGGCCCACAGGTGCAGGACCAGGTTGCCGTCGCTCGCCGTGGCGTTCACCGTCGACCAGTACCAGGTCACGGTGACCCGGCCCTTGATGCGACCGTGGTACGGCGCGCTCCAGTAGGCCGACGCCTCGTCCTGCGACCCGGAGGTGACGATCCCCGCGGTCGGGCTGGTCTGCTGGGTGAGGTCCGTCGTACCGCTGGGCCGGGTGCGGGTGAACGTCGCGCTGGGCGTCGAGGTCAGCTTGTTCTGCTCGTCGTCCGCGGTGCCCGTCAGGTAGTAGCGGGTGGCCGCCACCTTCACCGGCTTCGGCTTCACGTACGGGACGGCCCGGTAGGCCTGGACGAGGCCGCCCTTCACCGCCGCCGGGCGGCCCGCAGCCTCCGAGCCGGGCGCCAGCGCCGCGGAGAAGGTCGCACCGGCGGCCAGGCCGCCGAGGAGGAGCAGCCGGACGGTGCGCTGGGTCATGTGCCGCACTTCGACACATGAGGGACATCCCCTGCCTCGGACGTTGTCGGCGTAACCGGTACGAGCAGGGCGCGGTGTCACCCCTCCGGGGCTTCGGAACCGGCCTGGGGTGCCGAGACCGACGCCATGGCCCGGTCCTCGACGCTGCACGCCGACCCCTGGTTGGCGCGCTTCGGCGACGACGTCCCCGCCTTCGCGCACGTCCTGCGCACCGCCGTCACGCGTGGGGCCTCCCCCTCCCTGCGCGAGGCGGCGGAGGCGCTCGGCGTGCTGCGCGCCCAGCAAGGCCATGCCGTCGCGGGTCTCACCGAGGACCTGCTCGCGCTCCGCGTCGTGGGCAGCGAGGCGGTCGTCGACGAGGCGCTGCGGCTGTCGATCTCCGCGTACGTCGACGAGCTCACCGCGCTGCTCACGTCCAAGGGCACCCGCGACCCGCTGACCGGTCTCCCCAACCGCGCGGCGTTCGACGAGGCGATGGCGCACGAGCTCGCCGGCGTCGGTCGCGGACCCGGGCCCTCGCTGCTGCTCGTCGACCTCGACAAGTTCAAGCTCGTCAACGACTCCGACGGGCACCTCGCGGGCGACGCCGTCCTCGTCGCCGTGGCCGAGGTGCTGCTCGCCAACGTCCGGCCGTCGGACGTCACCTGCCGCCTCGGCGGGGACGAGTTCGCCGTCGTGCTGCCGCGCACCGGCCCCGGGCGCGCGCTGCAGGTCGCCCGGCGGCTGCTCAACGCCTCGCGCAAGGCGCCCGGCCTGTCCAGCCCGAGCGCCCGCGTCACCTTCAGCATCGGCGTCGGCTGGCTGGCCGCACCGGGCAGCGCGGCCGAGCTCGTCGCCGCCGCCGACACCGCCCTGTACGCCGTGAAGTCGGGTGGCGGGGACGACGTCCGCGCCGGCGGCTCCTGATGGCCCTGCGGTCCCTGGCGTCGTCGGACGCCGTGCTCTCCCGCCGGTCCCGCTACGGCGACCGCGGCGCTGCGCGACGGCTCGCTGCCCGGCACGCCGAGCGGGTCGCCGAGCTGAGCGCTGTCGTCACCGGCGGCTCGGACCAGACGGCCGCGCTGGCCCGGTCGGGCTTCGCCCTCGCGCTGCGCGGGCGGCGGCCCTTCGACGACGCGCTCGTCACCGCGTTCGGCCGGCTCGCCGCCGCCACCGCGGACCCGGACGGCGCCCGGGCCCGGCTGCTCGTGCTGCTGGTCGAGGTCGAGCACCGACCGCTCGACGAGGCGGCCGCCCTGCTCGGTCTCGGTGCGGACACCGCCGACGAGCTGCTCCCCGGGGCGCGCTCGACGACCGGCCT
This sequence comes from Mycobacteriales bacterium, assembly GCA_035495395.1. GTDB lineage: Bacteria > Actinomycetota > Actinomycetes > Mycobacteriales > SCTD01 > RYN-111. The sequence goes on from DATJGA010000111.1 coordinate 7,241, forward strand.
CCCCCCGCTGTCGCGCCACTGCCGCGGCTGGGGCCTCGTCGCCCGCCGCCGCCTCACCGAGGCCGAGCGCACGGCGGGCGAGGACCACGTCGCGCTGTGCCGGCGCTGCCGTGACCGGCTGGCCGTCCTCGAGCGCACCCGCGCGCAGCTCGTCGGGGGCACCGCCGGCCTGGCGACCGGCCTCGCCTCGGCGCAGCTGATCGGCTCCGGTTCGTCGACGCTCACCGGCAGCGGAGCCGGCGGGATCCTGGGCAGCAAGGCCGTCGCCGGCGTCGTCGCCGCGGTGGGCGGTGCGGTGCTCGTGACCGGCGGGACCGCGGCGGTGGCGCAGCAGCCGTCGCACGACTCGGGCTACCGGCCCGCGGTCGGACCCGCCGCGCGCCCCACCACCGCACCCGGGTGCCGCCCGTGCCCGACGCCCACACCGACGCCCACGTCCGTGCTGCGCCTGCCCACGGTCCAGGTGCCCGTCACGGTGCCCAGCCCGGGCCTGCCCCTGCCCGCGGCGACCGTCCCGCCGCTCCCCGCGCTGCCGGTGCCCCTGCCCAGCCTGCCGGTGCCGCTCCCGTCGCTGCCGCAGCTCCCGCTGCCGCTGCCGACCGAGCTGCCGACGCTGCCGCTCGTCCCCTGAGCCCTCAGCCCCAGACGAGGGCGGTGGCCGGCTCGGCGAGCACCCGGCCGAGGTCGGCGAGGAACTGCGAGCCCAGCTGCCCGTCGACGTGCCGGTGATCGAAGGACAGCGCCAGGGTCGTCACCTGCCGCACCCGCACCTCGCCGTCGACGACCCACGGGGTCGGCCGCACCGCGCCGAACGCGAGGATCGCCGACTCGCCGGGGTTGATGATCGGCGTGCCGGTGTCGACGCCGAAGACGCCGACGTTGGTGATCGTGATGGTGCCGTTCTGCATGTCCGCGGGGCTGGTCCGGCCGGCCCGGGCCGTCTCCGCCAGCTCCTGCAGCGCTCGCGCCAGCTCCGGCAGCGACAGCCGGTCGGCGTCCTTGATGTTCGGCACGACCAGCCCGCGCGGCGTCGCCGCGGCGATGCCGAGGTGCACGTAGTCCTTCACCACGACCTCTTCGTCGGTGAAGGTGCTGTTGACCTCCGGGTTGCGCTTGACCGCGATGAGCAGGGCCTTGGCCACCAGCAGCAGCGGCGTCACCTTCACGCCCTCGAAGTCCGGCATCGCCTTGAGGGTCTGCAGCAGCTCCATCGACGGCGTGACGTCGAGGGTCAGGAACTCGGTGACGTGCGGCGCCGTGAACGCGCTCTCGGCCATCGCCTGCGCCATCATCTTGCGCACGCCCTTGACGGGGATCCGCCGCTCGCGGTTGGCGTCCAGCGCCACCGCCGGACGCGCGGCCGGTGCGGACCCGGCGGCGGCCTCGACGTCGGCCCGGGTGATGACCCCGCCCTCGCCGGTGCCGAGGACGGACGTGAGGTCGACCCCGAGCTCCTTGGCCAGCTTGCGCACCGGCGGCTTCGCCAGCACGGTGACGTCCCCGGCCGACTGCGCCGCGGCCTGGCCGACCGCGGCGGCGGAGACCCGGGCCGCCGTCGCCGGCGGGGGCGGCACCTCCACGCTCACCGTCGGCGCGGGTACGTCGACGCGCGGCCGGCGGGTCGCCGTACCCGTCTTGGGGCCGTAGCCGACGAGGGTGGCGGTACGGCCGCCGGGACCCACCTCGCCGATGAGCGCGCCGTGCTCGGGACCGAACGCGTCGGCCGTCGCGGTGGCGGCCGGCTCCTCCGGAGCGGGCAGGTCACCGGCGCCCGGGTCGGTGTCGAAGGTGATGAGCACCGCACCGACGTCGACGGTCTGCCCCGCCTCGGCGTGCAGCGCGGTGACGACCCCGGCGAACGGCGAGGGGACCTCGACCGCCGCCTTGGCGGTCTCCACCTCGACGATCGGCTGGTTGAGCGTCACGGTGTCGCCGACCTTGACGAGCCACTGCAGGATCTCGCCCTCGGTCAGCCCCTCGCCGAGGTCGGGGAGCTTGAAGTCGCGCACCCGGCTCATCAGTAGGCCAGCGAGCGGTCGACGGTGTGCAGCACCCGGTCGAGGTCGGGCAGGTAGTCCTCCTCGACGCGGGACGGCGGGTACGGGGTGTCGTAGCCGGTGACGCGCAGCACCGGTGCCTCCATCTCGTAGTACAGGTCCTCGGACAGCCGGGCGGCCAGCTCGGCCCCGATCCCGACGTTCGACGGCGCCTCGTGCACGACCACCACCCGCTTGGTACGGCGGGCCGAGGCCGTGATCGTGGCGAAGTCCAGCGGGGACA
>DATJGA010000112.1:0-6588 GCA_035495395.1 Mycobacteriales bacterium
CGGCCGGGTCACGGTGCTGGACACGCCGTACGGCTTCCAGGAGAACGCCGACGAGCTCACGGCGAAGGCCGTCGCGTACTTCACCGACAGCGTCGGCGTCCCCGCCGACGTGGTCTCCCTCCGCACGACGGAGGCTCCCGCCGCCGAGCTGGGCCGGGCGCTGCACGCGCTGTCCGCGGCGCGGTACGTCTTCTCCGGCCCCGGCTCCCCGACGTACGCGCTGCGGCAGTGGCGCGCACTCGGCCTGGGCGAGGTGCTCGCCGACGTCGTGCGCTCCGGCGGGGTGGTGGTGCTCGCCAGCGCCGCCGCCGTCACCGCGGGCGTCCGCTCGATCCCGGTGTACGAGGTCTACAAGGTCGGGCAGGCGCCGGACTGGGAGGACGGCCTCGACGTCCTCGGGCGGCTCGGGCTGCGCGCCGCGGTGGTCCCGCACTTCGACAACGCCGAGGGCGGCACGCACGACACCTCGTGCTGCTGGATCGGCCGGCGCCGCCTCGACGCGCTGCGGGCCAAGGAACCGGACCTGCCCGTGCTGGGGATCGACGAGCACACCGCGGTCGTCATCGACCCGGTGGCCGGTACGGCGACCGTGCACGGGCAGGGCTCCGCGCACGTGCTCGTGGGTGACGCGGAGACGCACCACGCGCGGGGCACCTCCTTCGACCTGCGGGCCGCGCTGGGTGCGAGCGGCACCCTGACGACCGCCGAGGCGCAGGCCCCCGCGCTGCCGGGGCTCGCCGAGGCCGTCGCGGACAAGGACGCCGCCGCCGTGCTGGCGGCGCTCGCCGGTACGGCGGACCTCGGCACCGCGACGGCCCTTGCCGCCCTCGAGCCGGTGCTGCGCCGCGGCTGGGCCGAGCCGGACGTGTCGCTGCTGCTCGCGGCGCGGAGCCGGGCGCGCGAGGACAAGCAGTGGGCGCTGTCGGACCTGCTCCGCGACGGCCTGGCGGCGCTCGGCGTCGTCGTGGAGGACACGCCCGAGGGCCAGCGGGTCCGCCAGGGCTGACGCGAGGGGCCGGGCCCGCGCCGCGGACCCGACCCCTCGTGGGTCTGCGCTCCCCCCTCAGGAGCGCAGGCCCGAGACCGCGCTCTCGCCGAACCGCAGTCACTCTCACTGTCGGCAGTGCGCGCGCGCTGTCGTTGGCCCGAAAGGACCATCTGCCACTGGCCCTGGCTCTCACCCTGTTGCCGCACGTGAACCGCGTCCGACGTGGGTACCGTGACGAAGTGACGCGTCACGGGCGGCCCGCCCCTCCCAGCACGACCGAGCTGCGGCGCGGCGTGCTCGGCGTGTCCGTGCTCAACGACCTCGACATCGAGCCGAACCGGCAGGGCGTGCGGCTCACCGGGTCGCCGCGGGTCTTCGTGTCCTGGGTCGAGTGCCGCCGTGCCCTCGACGGGCTGCACCCCGAGACCGACGCCGGTCGGGAGCGCCTCGCCCGCTGGCTGCAGGCGCGCCGGTGGGTGGCCGACCGCTCCCGGCTGGAGCTGGTGGAGCGGGTGCGCCCCGTCGGGCTGCCGCACGACCACCCCTTGCACCCAGGTGCCGGCTGGGTGCGCGCCCAGGTGCTGGGCGACGCCCTCGACCTCGGGATGGGCTTCGTCGACCTCGACCCCTCCGACCCGGACCGGGTCGTCCTCGCGCCGCCGCCCGCGCTCGACGCCGCCGGCATGGACGCCGGGGTGCTGTGGTCGCACGCCCGCGAGCACCTCGAGCAGCTCGGCGCGCTCGCCGCCTCCCGGCTCGGGACCGACCGGCGCGGCACCATCCGCCCGCTCGGCGACTGCGACGTCGTGACCCTGCTGGGCGCCCGGACGCTGCGGGTGGCGATCGCGCAGGCCGCAGGCGGGATGGGCACCGTCGTCGCACCGATGCTGCGCCGCGGCTGGACCCAGCTCGCCCTCGTCGACCCCGCCTTCGGACCGGCCGCCTGGGCGGCCACCGCCCCGCTCGAGCGCGGCTTCCCGCGCCCGCTCCTGGTCACCCGCGACGAGCTCGTGCTGGCCAGTCCCGGCGGTCGGCCGGAGGACCTGGCGCTGCGCGAGACCGCGGTCACGAGCCCGTGGGACCGCGACGTCCTCTACCGCTGACCGATAATGGGACGTGCCCTCGCGTCGTCTCGTCCTCGCCTCCGCGTCCCCCGCGCGGCTGCGGCTGCTGCGTGACGCCGGGCTGAGCCCGGACGTCGTCGTCAGCGGCGTGCCCGAGGACGGCGTGCCCGGCGGGGTGCGCGAGGTGGTTCTGGAGCTGGCGACGCGGAAGGCGCAGGCCGTCGCGTGCGGCGTCGACGACGCCCTCGTGATCGGCTGCGACTCGCTGCTCGAGCTCGACGGCGAGGTGCTGGGCAAGCCGGCCACGGCGGCCGAGGCGGTGGCCCGCTGGCAGGCCATGCGCGGCCGGTCGGGGACGCTGCACACCGGGCACTGCGTCGTCGACACCGCCAGCGGGGCCGCCGCGGGCGACGTGGCCTCGACCGTGGTGCGGTTCGGCACCCCCTCGGACGCCGAGATCCACGCCTACGTCGCGACCGGCGAGCCGCTGCAGGTCGCCGGCGCCTTCACCCTCGACGGCCGGTCCGCGCCGTTCCTCGACGGCATCGACGGCGACGCGGGGAACGTCATCGGCCTGTCGCTCCCCCTGCTGCGGGCGCTGCTGGCGAAGCTCGACGTCTCCCTGGTGGACCTGTGGTGAGCACCTTGAAGGTGGGGCCGCTGGAGGTGGACCCGCCGGTCGTCCTCGCCCCCATGGCCGGGGTGACCAACGCGGCCTTCCGGACGCTGTGCCGGCAGTTCGGCGCCGGGCTGTTCGTCAGCGAGATGGTGTCGGCGCGGGCGCTGTGCGAGGACAACGGCCGCACCCGGCAGATGGTCGCCTTCCACGACGACGAGGACGTCCGCTCCGTCCAGCTGTACGGCGTCGACCCGCACTGGGTCGGCGAGGCGGTCCGCCGGGTCGTCGACCTCGGCGCCCACCACGTCGACCTCAACGCCGGCTGCCCCTCGCCCAAGGTGACCCGGCGCGGGGGCGGTGCCGCGCTGCCCGCGCACCACGTGCTGTTCGGCAACGTCGTGCAGGCGGCCGTGCGCGCCGCCGGCCCGGTGCCGGTCACCGTGAAGATGCGCAAGGGCCTGCACGACGAGGCGCTCACCTACCTCGAGGCCGCGGCCGCGGCGGCCGACGCGGGTGCCGCGGCCATCGCCCTGCACGCGCGTACGGCGGAGCAGCTCTACAGCGGTCGGGCCGACTGGTCGGCGATCGCCCGCCTCAAGGAGGCGGTCACCTCCGTGCCGGTGCTCGGCAACGGCGACGTGTGGACCGGTGCGGACGCGGTGCGGATGATGGCCGAGACCGGCTGCGACGGCGTCGTCGTCGGGCGCGGCTGCCTCGGCCGGCCGTGGCTGTTCCGCGAGCTCGCCGACGCGTTCGCCGGGCGCGCGGTGCTGCCGCCGCCCGCGCTCGGCGCGGTCGCCGACGTCATGCGCCGGCACGCGCAGCTGCTGGTCGGCCTGTTCGACGACGAGCGGTACGCGATGCGCGACTTCCGCAAGCACACCGGCTGGTACCTCACCGGGTACGCCGTCGGCGGCGAGAAGCGCCGGCTGCTCGGCCTGGTCTCCTCGCTCGCCGAGCTCGACGACCTGCTCGACCAGCTCGACCCCGACGCGGTGCTCCCGCCGGGGCACGAGAACCTGCCGCGCGGGCACCTGTCGGGCCCCAAGCCGGTCACCCTGCCGGACGGCTGGATGCAGACCCGCGAGGACCCCACGCCCCCGACCGGGGCGGACCGCGCCTACTGCGGCTGAGCCGGTACGGCGCGGGCTCAGGCCTCGCGGTGCTCGCGGGCCTCGCGGTCGGGCTGCGGCTCCAGGCCGGCGACCAGCTCGACGACCTCGCGCGCGACGTCCTGGGCGGTGAGGCCGGCCTCGGCGAGCACCTCGGCCCGGCTGCCGTGCTCGAGGAACGCGGGCGGGATGCCGAGGTCGCGGGTCGGCACGTCGACCCCGGCCGCGCGCAGCGCCTGGGAGACCCGGGCGCCCACGCCGCTCACCCTGCTGTTGTCCTCGACGGTGACGACGAGGCGGTGCCGGGCCGCCATGGCCGAGAGCTCGGCGGGGACCGGGACGACCCAGCGCGGGTCGACCACGGTGGCCGAGATCCCCTGCGCCGCAACGCGATCCGCCACCTCGAGCGCGAGCCGGGCCATCGCGCCGACCCCGACGAGCAGCACGTCCGCGCCGTCGCGCAGCACGTCCACGGGGCCTTCCCGCCGTACCGCGGGGAGGTCGTCGCCGACGGCGCCCTTGGGGAAGCGCAGGACGGTGGGGCCGTCCGTGACGGCGACCGCCTCGCGGAGCTCCTCGCGCAGCGTCGCGGCGTCACGCGGCGCCGCGATGCGGATGCCGGGCACCACCTGGAGCAGCGACAGGTCCCACATGCCGTTGTGCGAGGGACCGTCCTCGCCGGTGACGCCGGCGCGGTCGAGCACGAAGGTGACCGGGAGCCGGTGCAGCGCGACGTCCATGAGCGCCTGGTCGAAGGCGCGGTTGAGGAAGGTCGCGTAGACGCACACGACGGGGTGCAGGCCGCCCATCGCCATCCCGGCGGCCGACGTGACGGCGTGCTGCTCGGCGATGCCGACGTCGAAGGTGCGGTCGGGGAAGGCCTGGGAGAACTTCTGCAGCCCGACCGGCTGGAGCATGGCGGCGGTGAGAGCGACGACGTCCGGGCGCTCCTCGCCGATGCGGACGAGCTCGTCGGCGAGCACGCTGGTCCAGCTGCGCGCGCCGGAGCTGAGCCCCTTGCCGGTCAGCGGGTCGGTGTCGGGGCCGACGCTGTGCAGGCAGTCGGCCTCGTCGTCGACGGCCGGCTGGTACCCGAAGCCCTTCACCGTCACGGCATGCACGATGACCGGGCCGCCGAAGTCGCGGGCCTTGCGCAGCGCGTTCTCCATCGCCTGCTCGTCGTGGCCGTCGATGGGCCCGACGTACTTCAGGCCTAGGTCCTCGAACAGCACCTGCGGCTGCACGAAGTCCTTGATGCCCTTCTTCAGCCCGTGCAGCGCGGTGTAGACCGGCGGGCCCACCACGGGGGTGCCCTGCAGGGTCGTCTTCACGCGCTCCAGGGCCCGCTCGTACCCCTGGGTCATGCGCAGCGCGGCGAGGTGCTCGGCGAGGCCGCCGATGGTGGGGGCGTACGAGCGGCCGTTGTCGTTGACGACCACGACGACCGGCAGGTGGCGCGCGGCGATGTTGTTGAGCGCCTCCCAGCACATCCCGCCGGTGAGCGCGCCGTCGCCGACGACCGCGACGACGTGCCGCTTCTCGCCGCGCAGCGCGAAGGCCTTGGACAGCCCGTCGGCGTAGGACAGCGCAGTCGAGGCGTGCGAGTTCTCGATGACGTCGTGCTCGGACTCGGCCTGGGAGGGGTAGCCGGACAGGCCGCCCTTCGTGCGCAGCCCGTCGAAGCCCTTGGCCCGCCCGGTGACGAGCTTGTGCACGTACGCCTGGTGCCCGGTGTCCCACAGCACCTTGTCGCGCGGGCTGTCGAACACCCGGTGCAGGGCGAGCGTGATCTCGACGACGCCGAGGGACGGGCCGAGGTGGCCGCCGGTCTTGGAGACCTTCTCGATGAGGAAGTCGCGGATCTCGGCCGCCAGGGCCGGCAGCTGCGCGGCGGGCAGCCGACGGAGGTCCTCGGGCCCACCGATGGTGTCGAGCAGGCTCACTCTCGCTCCTCTTCGGCTCGGGACCATCCTAGGTGCGGTCACCGGCTACAGGCGCGGCACCCAGCGCTCGCCGCGCAGCGCGGCCTCGACCAGCGCGACGGCGCGCCCGACCTGGACCAGCCGGCGGCCCTCGCGGTCGTACGCGCCGAGCACCGCGTCGATCACCTCCGGCGTGACGACGTCGCGCAGGTCCGCCCGGGCGGTGCGGATGCCCTGCCGGGCTGCCTCGACGTTCGCCTCCACGTGTCCGCGCGCGAACCGGGCCAGCACGACCGGGTGCGCCCGCAGCACGTCGTGCGCGCGGTACTCCGGCGGGCACTGGTCGAGCAGCCAGGCCACCGCGGACTGCTCCCAGTCCTGCACCTGCGGCGGGAGGACCTCCTCCGGCCAACCGGGCGGTACGAGCTCAGGCACGCCCCCCAGCGTGCACCTGCGCCACGAGGCCCTCGACGACGGGTCCGGCCGCCTCCGCCCAGCTGTCGACCAGGGACAGCCGGGTGCGCCGCTCCAGCAGGTCCTCGGCGCACAGCGCGCCCTCGGCGAGCAGGCCCCACACCACCTCGACGCCGAGCACCGGCACCTCGGGGACGACGGGCGCGAGCAGCGCCGGGTCCGCGTCGGCGAGCGCGGCCACGTCGGGGGCCTCGCTGCCGTACCGGCGCACCAGCCGCGCCGGCAGCCCGGTGCCGCGCACCGGACCGGCTCCCACCAGCGGGAGAGTCGTCGTGCGGCACGGCACGTCGGTGAGCAGGTCGACGGCGTCCTGCGCCATCTTCCGGTACGTCGTGAGCTTGCCGCCGAGGACGGTGAGCAGCCCGTCGTCGAGCGTCACCAGGTGCCGTCGGCTGAGGTCGGCGGTGCG
>DATJGA010000113.1:0-13990 GCA_035495395.1 Mycobacteriales bacterium
GGGGGTGCCACCGGAGACGATGGCGCAGGACCTCGTCGGCGCGCTGTAGCCCTACTTCGGCTGCAGCCGCGCTGCTCCGTCGAGCCGGACCGTCTCGCCGTTGGCGTAGGTGTTCGTCAGCAGCTCGAGGATGATCGAGGCGAGCTCGTCCGCCGTACCGAGGCGCTTGGGGAACACCACGTCGCGCTTGAGGGTGTCCTTGAAGGCCTCCGAGGCCGGGCCCTCGCCGTAGATGGGCGTGTCGATGAGGCCGGGCGCCACGCAGTTCAGCCGGATCCCCGCTGCCGCGAGGTCCCGGGCGACGGGCAGCGTCATGCCGACGATGCCGCCCTTGCTGGCGGAGTAGGCGGCCTGACCGATCTGGCCGTCGAACGCGGCGATCGAGGCCAGCGTGACGATGGCGCCCTTCTGCCCGTCGGCGTCGACGGGGTCGAGCCGCGACATCGCGGACGCGGCGAGGCGGACGCAGTTGAAGACGCCGATGAGGTTGACGGTGATGACCTTCGTGAAGGCCGCCAGGTCGTGCGCGGACTCGAAGCTCCCGTCGCGACCGATGGTGCGAGACGCCCAGCCGATGCCGGCGGCGCAGACGGTGGTGCGCAGCGGGCCGAGCTCCTCGGCCGCGGTGACGGCGGCGATGACCTGCTCGGGGTCGGACACGTCCGCCCGGATGTAGCTGCCGCCGATGTCGCCGGCGACCTTCACGCCCTTCTCGTCCTGCAGGTCCAGCACGACGACGCGCGCGCCGCTGGCGGCCAGCTGGCGGGCAGCGGCCTCACCCAGACCGGAGGCGCCTCCGGTGACGATCGACGAGGTCCCAGCGAGGTCGAGCACGGCGAGCTCCTTCTTGACGGACGGCAGGCGCGCCCATGGTCGCAGACCCCTCGAGACCCCCTTGGCGCTGGGACAGAATCGCGATAATGTCCCACGGTGCGACGCGCTGCGTGGGTCCCCCTCCTGGTGCTGGCCGCCGTACCGCTCGCCGTTCCCGCGGCGGCGTCCCGGTCCTGCGACGGCGTCGTGAACGTGAGCGCCACCCCCGGGCGCGGGGAGGGCGAGGAGTCGCTCAGCGTCAACCCGCGCAACCCGAAGCAGATCCTCATCGGCTCCAACCAGTTCGAGCCCAGCGGCCCCGGCTCGCCGGTGAGCGCGGGGGGTCTCATGGAGGCGGCGTCGTGGGTGTCGCAGGACGGCGGCTGCACGTGGCGGGCGCTGGGCTTGGAGACGCAGGGCGGGCTCGGCGACGTCGCCAACCCCGCACCGGTCGGGCCGGCCGAGTACCGGAACATCGGCAACGTCGTGTCCAGCGACCAGCACTCGGCCTGGGGCAGCGACGGCACGCTCTACTACGAGGCCGGGTTCCTCGGCGGGCTGGGCGTCGACGGCGACCAGCGGGCGCTGGTGTGGCGGTCGCGCGACGGCGGCCGCACCTTCGACCCGCCTGTCGTGGCGTACTCCGCGAACGCGAACGCCGCTCCGGACGACAGCGCGTACCCGAGCACGGTGCCTGAGCTCGACCGGCCGTGGCTGGCCGTCGACCGCAGCGGCGGCCCGCGCGACGGGACGGTCTACATGACGCTCGCCACCGGGCCGTTCGCGCTCGGCCTGCCGGCCGAGGTCTACGTGCTGTCCAGCCGTGACCACGGCCGCACGTGGAGCCGCACCACCCGGGCCGACACCGGCACCTACTCGACGCAGCAGAACCCGCGGGAGATGCCCGCCGTCGGCAAGGACGGCGCGCTCTGCGTCGTGTACGACGTCGCCGGTCCGGACTCGACCGTCCTGCCCGTGCCGCAGGTGCGGCCGATCTCGCTGTACCTGGCCCGCTCCACCGACGGCGGCCGCACCTTCACCTGCAGCCTCGTCGACGGCGACGTGCACCGCGTGACGTCGCCGGACGAGGCCCTCCCCGTGTACGTCGAGACCATCAGCAGCGTCGCCGCGGACCCCGTGCACCCCGGTCACCTGGCCATCGCCTGGCCGGAGGCGGACTCGCCGACCTCGAGCCACGTCGTGCTGCGCACCAGCACCGACGGCGGCCGGCACTGGGGCCCGCGGCAGCGCGTCGGCGGTCCGGCCGAGCAGGACCAGCAGGACCACGTCACGCTGACCTACACGCCGAGAGGCGAGCTCGTCGTGGTGTGGCGCGACCGCGGCGCCTCCGGGGGCAGCTGGCTCAGCGACGTGCAGGTGTGGGCCCGCATCGTCGGGCACCACGCCGTGCAGGTCACCACCGGTCCGCAGCCGCCCGCGGTCCTGAAGCGGGGCGGTCCCACGATGCCCTCCGAGTTCCTCGGGGTCGCGGCCACTCCGACGCACCTGCTGGTGAGCTGGGACCAGCTCGTGGGGCAGCTGTCGGACAACGTGTTCCGGGCGATCCCGCTGGCGCGGCTGCGATGAGGGAGCGGGTGCTGCGGGCGGCCCGCGAGCTGCTCGTGGAGTCCGGCGAGCTCGACATGGGCGAGGTCGCGCGCCGGGCCGGCGTCGGCAGGTCGAGCCTCTACCGGTTGTGCGGGGACCGCGACGGGCTGCGCGAGATGCTCGTGCGCTGGATGGCGGAGGTCGGCTGGGAGCAGGCGCTACGGACGGCCGGCCGGACCCGGGGGCGGGCCCGCTGCCTCGCCGTCATCGCCGCGTACACCCGGCTGTCCGCCGAGGACCCCGGGCTCCGTCGGGCCGTCCAGGCCGATCCCGGCGTCACCGTCACCCTGCTCACCGACCACCGGCGCAGCGTCCAGCCCTACGTCGTCGACCGGGTCGAGAAGCTGCTCGTCGACCACCGGGACGACCTCGCGCCCGGGCTGCCGCTCGACCAGGTCGCGTACGCCGTCGTCCGGCTCTCGGAGTCCTTCGTCTACGCCGACGCGCTCGCCGGTCGGGAACCCGACCTGAGCGCCCTCGCCGGGCTCGTCGCGCTGCTGCTCCCCGGGCGCCACGACCCAGTACGACGAGGCCGCTGAGGGCGGCACCAGGTCCGTCCCGCCGGCGGTCGCGAGCACGGGCGGCCGCGGGACGTGGACCGGGGCGGCGGGCTCCCGCCGTACCCGGGCGCGGACGAGGGCCACCGCGGTGCGCAGCGTCTCGGGGGGCACGAACGCGAGGTAGCACGACAGCACCGTCAGCGAGAACCACCCGATGAGCAGCGTGGCCTCGATCCCGAGGTGGATCGAGACGCCGGCCGCCATCACCCACCAGCGGAACCGCGGCAGCCAGAGCCCGAAGACGAGGGCGCCCTCGACGATCAGGGTGCCGTAGGTCAGCAGCGCGCTGGCCGTGACGCTCGTCGCGACGGACTGCGGCACGAGGAAGCGCTGCAGGTCGGCGAGCTGGACCGCGCGACCCACCGCGGAGCCGTCCTGCCAGGTGTCGCCGTGCAGCTTGGCGACGACGGAGAACAGGTAGAGCAGCGAGACCTGCACCTGCAGCAGCCGCAGGCCCCACGGGGCGCGGGGGCTGCTCGTGCCGCGGCGGCGCGCGTCGAGCGACCACACCTCGCCGGCCGGCATGAGCGCGAGGTAGAAGGCGAGCTCGCGCAGCAGCAGGTCGCCCGAGTTGAGCATGTAGACGTCCCGCCGCTGCACGGCGATGAGCAGCAGCCACACGAGGACCGCGGCGACCCGGGTGTGCCAGCCGACGAGCAGCGCGACGGCGGCCACGAGCAGCAGGCCGACGGCCGCCCACGGCCAGACGAGGTCGACCGTCCACCAGCCGCGGGTGCCGTGCACCGCGGACCGCGTCAGCCCGTCGTCGGACAGGAAGGCGCTGACGTCGGGCAGCAGGCTCACCGTCCAGCCGACCACCAGCAGGCCGCACGCGATGCGCAGGGCCGCGATCGGTGCCGTGTCGAGCGGGCTGAACAGCCAGCGCCGGACGGCGGTCGTCGGCGAGGCGGTCACGTGAGGTCCAGCGTGTAGAAGTCGAAGCGGCCCAGGGCAGTGCGGGGGCCCTTCGCACCCGGCACCTTGGCCTCCTGGAAGGTCCGCGTCAGCACGACCCGCGTCACGTCGTTGCCGTGGTGGCGGGCGATCCACCGGGCGGTCGGCTCCCACAGCCCGGAGTAGTCGTCGCCGCGCAGCCGCTCGACGTACTTCTGCCAGCGGTACGTGCGGTACGGCGCGAGCAGGAGCCCGTTGTGCGGCGGGACCCAGGTCTCGACGCGGCCGCTGCGGTGCGTGATGGTCGCGTAGACGCCGACGCTGTACGAGCGGGGGTTCGGGGCGAACAGCGCCCAGTCCTGCTCCAGGCCGAGTCCCTGCACGACGGCTCCCGCGGTCGGCCGGGTCGCGGCGCGCGGCCGGCCTGGCGGCAGGTTCCAGAGCACGATGCTGCCGACCAGCAGCAGTGCCACAACCGTCAGGGCGCCCTGCACCGCCGGGTTCTGCTCGAACCGCTCACCCCACCTCACGCGGACAGTGTGCGGGTTACTCCTCCGCGATGGCGGCAAGGACGTTCAAGCGCGCCGCGCGTCGTGCCGGCAGCGCGGCGGCGAGCACGCCTGCGACCGCGGCCGCGACGAGCACCATGACGATCCGGCTGTAGGGCACGGCGAAGGTGTCGATGCCCTGGTCCTTCAGGGCGTGCACCAGGGCCACCCCGAACGCGAGCCCGATGACGATGCCGAGCAGCGCGCCGTACAGCGCGATGAGCACGCTCTCGACGCGGATCATCCGGCGCAGCTGCCGGCGGCCGAGGCCGACCGCCCGCAGCAGGCCGAGCTCGCGGGTCCGCTCGATCACCGACAGCGCCAGGGTGTTGATGATCCCGAGCACCGCGATGATCACGGAGAAGACCAGCAGCCCGGTCACCACGTTGAGCAGGTTGTCCACCTGCTTGCGCTGCGCGGCGACGAGCTCGGCCTGGTCCTGCACCTCGATGTTCGGGAAGGCCTTCACCTCCGCGTCGATGACCTTGCGCGCCTGGGCCGGGGCGACACCGGGCTTGAGGGTCACGGCGACGACGCCGAGCAGCCGGTCGGTGACGTTGTCGTCGACCACCTCGCCCCCGACCAGGTAGTCGCCGGCGAACAGGTTCTGCTCGTAGATCGCCCCGATGAACATCGGCTTGTTGCCGGTGCGCGACCAGACCACGTCGACGCGCTGCCCGATCCTGAGGTTGCGCGACTTGGCCACGGTCTCGGAGACCGCGAGCTGGCCGTGGTCGATCGACGTGATGTCGCCCGACAGCGTCTTGACCTTCAGCGTGTCCACCAGCGGCTTGGCCTCGACGCCCTGCAGCTCGACCTTGCTGCCGTTGACCTTCGCGGTGCTGAACCGGTACGCCGCGACCTCGTCGATCTCGGAGTGGGTGCGCAGCCGGTCCGCGACCACCGGCGAGAAGGTGTCGAACTGCTCGGTGTGCAGCACGTAGTCCGCGCCGAGCGAGCGACCGACGTACGACGCGAGGCTGGCCTTCGCGCTGGCGCCGAACGCGCTCACCATGGTGACCAGCGCGAGGCCGATCATGAGCGCGGACGCGGTCGCCGCGGTGCGCCGCGGGTTCCGCATCGCGTTGCCGCGCCCGAGCGCGCTGGGCGCGCCCAGCCGCCGCATCGGCAGTCCCACCAGGCCGACGAGCGGCCGCGCGACGAGCGGGCTCAGGGTGGAGGCGCCGAGGAACGACAGCACCGCGCCGAGTCCGACGAGCTGGATGTTCCCGTCCCCGCCGAGGCCGCTGAGCAGCGCCACGACGCCGACGGCGAGCAGGACCGCGCCGATGACGGTCCTGCGGTGCAGCGAGCGCTCCTCCGCGGGACCGGACTCGCGCATCGCCTGCACGGGAGCGACCCGGGCTGCGCGGCGCGCCGGCACCAGCGCGGCGGCGACGGTGACGAGCACGCCGACCAGCATCGACACGATGAAGGTGCGCAGCTCCACGATCGTCGCGCCGCCGGGCAGCTCGATGCCGAGCGCCTTGAGCAGGTCGCGGATGCCGATCGCGACGCCGATGCCCAGGACGAACCCCACCAGCGAGCTGGTGATGCCGACGAGCAGCGCCTCGACGAGCACGGACAGGGTCACCTGACGGCGGCTCGCCCCGAGCGCGCGCATCAGCGCGAGCTCCCGGGTCCGCTGCGCGATGAGCATGGCGAAGGTGTTGAAGATGAGGAACATCCCGACGAACAGCGCCACGCCGGCGAAGACGAGCAGGATGGTGTTGAAGACCGACAGGCCGTCCTTGATGTCCTTCGAGGACTGGTCGATCTGCTGCTTCTGGGTCAGCGCCTCGAACCCGCGCGGCAGCACGGCCTCGATGCGCTTCTTGAGCTCGTCCTGCGACACGCCCGCCTGCGAGGCGACGCCGACGGCCGACCACGCGCCAGGGGTGCCGATCGCGGCCTGCGCCGTGGGCGGGTCGAAGGCGACGAGGGCGGCCCCGGCGAAGCTGGGCGCCTTGTCGAGGCCGACGAGGCCGACGACGGTCACCTTGCGCGAGCCGTTCTTGGTGAGCACGCCGATGGTGTCGCCCACGTGCAGCGGCGCCTTCTTGGCGGTGGTGAGGTCGACCGCCACCTCGCCCGGGCCGTGCGGCGCCGTGCCCTGCCGGACGCGCAGCGACTCCTGGGTCGAGTTCACGTCCATGCTCAGCCCGAAGCTCGGGGCGCCGTGCGTCTTGTAGGCCTTGCCGTTCGGCATGACGATGGTCGCCGTGCCGAAGACGGCGCCCTGCGCCTCGGCGACGCCGGGCACGTTGCGGATCTTCTCGAGCGTCGCCTGGGTCACCGGCTCGCGGTCGTTGTTGCCGCCCTCCCCGAGCGCGGACCTGCCCTGCACGGTGACGGCGGTGCCCTTGTTGACGTCGGCGAACAGGTCGTCGAAGACCTTGCCCATCGTGTCGGTGAGCACGAACGTGCCCGAGACGAAGGCGACGCCGAGGATGACGGCGATGCCCGAGAGCATGAGGCGCAGCTTGCGGGCGAGCAGGCTGCTCAGGGTGGCCCGGAGCATCAGGCGGTCCCGGTGTCGAGCTTCTTCATGCGGTCGAGGACCCGCTCGGACGTGGGCTCGAGCATGTCGTCGACGAGCAGCCCGTCGTTGAGGAAGAGGACCCGGTCGGCGTACGAGGCCGCGTTGGCGTCGTGCGTCACCATCACGACGGTCTGCCCGAGCTCGCGCGCGCTGGTCTGCAGGAAGCCGAGCACCTCGGCGCCGGAGCGCGAGTCGAGGTTGCCGGTCGGCTCGTCCGCGAACACGACGTCCGGCCGCGAGATGAGCGCTCGCGCGCAGGCGACGCGCTGCTGCTGCCCGCCGGACAGCTCGCTGGGCCGGTGCGCGAGCCGGTCCGTGAGCCCCAGCGTCGTGGTGACCTGCTCGAACCAGGCGGGGTCGGCCTTCCGCCCGGCGATGTCGAGCGGCAGGGTGATGTTGTCCTCGGCCGTCAGCGTCGGCAGCAGGTTGAACTGCTGGAAGACGAAGCCGAGCCGGTCGCGGCGCAGCTGGGTGAGCCCCTTGTCGTTCATGCCGTTGAGGGACGTCTCACCGATCGTGATGGCGCCCGAGTCGATGGTGTCGAGGCCGGCGAGGCAGTGCATCAGCGTCGACTTGCCGGAGCCGGACGGCCCCATGACCGCGCACATCTGCCCGCGAGGGACGGAGAGCGTGATGCCGGCGAGGGCGAGGACGGCGGTCTCGCCCTTCCCGTAGGACTTGCGGACGTCGGACGCGGAGACGGCAGGAGCAGTGGTCGTCATGCAGGACACCTTGTCAGCAGCCCGCCGTGGCGTCATCCCTGAAATCCCTCAGGGCCGGACCCTGAGGGAGCAACCTCTCAACGTCGCTGCGCGTCCTGGTCAGTGGGGGGTGCGCGATGCGGACGAGGCGGGTGGTGGCGCTGGCAGCGGTGCTGCTCGCGGCCGCCTGCCAGGCGCGCACCGACGTCGTCGCGCTGCCCTCGCCGGCCGTGCCACCCCCCGCCACCGCGTCCCCGCTCCCGAGCCCCAGCCCGTCGGCGGTGCCGCTGGTGCCGTGGCGCGGCCCGGTCGAGGCGCTGTTCGTCCACCCACTGGTGCTGCACCCGGCGCTGGCGTTCCGCGCCGACCGGCTCGGGCAGGGCTTCCGCGACTACTTCGTCACGGACCGGGAGCTGTCGGGCGTCCTGACCGGTCTGTACGACCGCGGCTGGACGCTCGTCGACGTGCACCGCGCGGCGGCCGGCACCGTGCGCGTGCCCCCGGGCCGCAGGCCGCTCGTGCTCTACGAGGACGACGTCAACTACTACCGGTACTTCACCGGCCGTGGTCTCGCCTCCGCTCTCGTCCTCACGCCGCAGGGCCCGCGCGCCGTGGTGGACGGCGCGCTCTCGGAGCGGGACGTCGTACCGGTGGTGGAGGACTTCGTCGTGGCGCACCCGCTGTTCTCGGCGGACGGCGCACGAGGGGTGCTCGCCCTCACCGGGTACGAGGGCCTCTTCGGGGACCGCGACCCCACCTCGCCCGCGGTGCGCGCGCTGGCGGGGTGGCTGACCACGCACGGCTGGACCCTCGCCAGCCACACCTACGGGCACATCACCCTCGCGTCCGCCTCGCTCCGGGTGGTACGGCGGGACCTGGCCCACTGGCAGGCGATCGCCGCAGGGCTCGGCCCGGTCGACGTCCTCGTCTACCCCTTCGGGTCCCGACCGGGAGCGGCCGCCCGCCGGGTGCTGCGTGACGCCGGCTTCACGATCCAGGTGGACATCGACGTGCGGCCGCAGCGGACGGTGCGGGACGGCGTGACGCTGCTCAGCCGCCGGCACGTCGACGGGCTCGCCTTCGACAACCCGGCCCGGATGGCGCCCTTCTTCGACGTGGCCGCCGTGGTCGACCCGGAGCGCTGACCGGCGGCGCCTACGATCCGCGGGTGACCGCCGAGCCCGTGGACCTGACCGGGCGCACGGTGCTGGTCACCGGCGCGACCCCCGGCTCGCTGGGCGCCGCGACCGCGCGGGTGCTGCGGTCGTGGGGCGCGCGGGTGGCGGTCACCACGCGCACCGGCACGTCCGAGGCACGCACGGCGCTGGGACCCGACGTGCTCGGGCACCCCCTCGACCTGGCGGACGCGGGGTCGGTCGAGGCCCTGGTGCAGTGGTGCGCCGCGGAGGTCGGACCCCTCGACGTGCTCGTCAACAACGCGGGGATCCACCTCGACCTGCGCTCGCGCTGGAAGGAGCCGCGGCTCACCGCCGACGGCCACGAGCTGCACTGGCGCACCAACTACCTCGGTACCGCGCACCTCACGCACGCGCTGCTTCCCCTTCTCCTGCAAGGGATCTCGCCCCGCGTCGTCACGGTGGTGTCGAAGCTGCACGCCCGCGGCACGAACGCCGCCCTCGACGCACCGCTGGACCCCTACGACTCCTGGGCGGCCTACGGCACCTCGAAGCTCGCGCTCATCCACCTCACGACGGAGCTGGCCCGCCGCCACCCGGCGGTGCGGACCGCGGCGCTGCACCCGGGGTCGGTCTACACGCGCATCGCCGACCGCGGCCTCGAGGAGCAGCGCCTGCTCAGCCGGGTACGGCGGGTGCTGGCCCCGCTGGAGCGCCGTGCCCTGCTGACCCCGGAGCAGGGGGCGCAGACGACGCTGCACTGCGCCACCGCAGCGGACGTCGTGAGCGGCGGCTACTACCAGCGGTGCGCCCTCACCGCGCCGAGCGAGGACGCCCGGGACGCGGCGGCTGCTGCCGCGCTGTGGGACCGCACGACCGCCTGGGTCAGCGCCCTGCGGTGACGGCGAGCGACCCGAACGCCTGGTCCAGCAGGGCCGCGAGGTCGGTGCCCGGCCGGGCCAGCCACTGCTCGTAGGCCGTGACCGCGCACGCCAGTGCCTGGTGCGCCACGAGCTGCGCCTCCAGCGCGTCGACCGCGACGCCGAGCCGCGGCGCGGCGTGCTCCGCGATCACGGCCCGCCACCCGGCGTACCGGAGGGTGGAGTGCGCCTGCAGGGCCGGGGTGTGCAGCACGAGCGACATCCGCACGCGGTGCTGCGGCTCCGCGCCGGGTGGGAGCGCGTTGAAGGCGAGGACGGCGTCCCGGATGCCGTCCCAGAGCGGCACCTCCTCCGGGGTGGCGGCCAGCCGCGCCCGCAGCTCCCCGAGGGCGGCGTCGAAGTCGCCGTACACGACGTCGTTCTTGCTCGCGAAGTAGCGGAAGAAGGTGCGGCGCCCGATCCCGGCCGCCTCGGCGAGGTCGTCGACGGTCGTCTGCTCGAAGCCGCGCTCGGCGAACAGCTCGAGGGCGAGCAGCTCGAGCTCCCCCTTGCTCGTCACCGCGGGCCGGCCCTGTCCCACTGTCCAAGACCTCCGACCCTTGTTTGTTGCACCGAGTGCCGTTTATGGTGCCACGAGTGTGTGACCCACGTCACGGAAGGATCAAGCATGAGTGACACCGAGGTTCTGCAGGTCGTCGAGGCAGCCGTGGAGAGCACGGACGTCGAGCTCGTCGAGGAGGACCTGCTCGTCGAGGACGTCTCCATCGACGGGATGTGCGGCGTCTACTGATGCTCTCGCTGCACCCGCAGGTGTCCGTGCGGCCCGAGCCGTTCGGCGCCCTGCTCTACCACTTCGGCACCCGCCGGCTGTCCTTCCTCAAGGACCGCCGGCTCCTCGACGTCGTGCAGCGCCTCGACGGCAGCACGTCGGTCGAGGACGCGCTGACCGCCGTACCCGAGAAGGAGCGGCCGGCGTTCCGTCGTGCTCTCTCCACCTTGGAGGAGACGGGGATGCTCGCGTGAAGCTCGTCGAGCACTTCAAGGCCGGGCTCGACGCGCCCATCTGCCTGACGTGGGAGCTGACCTACGCCTGCAACCTCGCGTGCCTGCACTGCCTTTCCTCGTCGGGGCGACGCGACCCGCGCGAGCTGTCGACGGCGGAGGCGAAGGCCGTCATCGACGAGCTGCAGCGGATGCAGGTGTTCTACGTGAACATCGGCGGCGGCGAGCCGACCGTCCGCTCGGACTTCTGGGAGCTCGTCGACTACGCGACCGCGCACCAGGTGGGCGTCAAGTTCTCCACGAACGGCGTGCGGATCGACGCCGAGGTGGCGGCCCGGCTCGCGGCGTCGGACTACGTCGACGTGCAGGTGTCGCTCGACGGGGCGACCGCGGAGGTCAACGACGCGGTGCGCGGTGCCGGGTCGTACGACATGGCGCTGCGGGCGCTGGGGCACCTGCGCGACGCCGGCTTCCGCGACGCCAAGATCAGCGTCGTCTGCACCCGGCACAACATCGGCCAGCTCGACGCGTTCAAGGCGCTGGCCGACTCCTTCGGCGCCACGCTGCGGCTCACCCGGCTGCGGCCGTCGGGGCGCGGCGCGGACGTGTGGGACGACCTGCACCCCCTGCCGCACCAGCAGAAGGAGCTCTACGACTGGCTCGTGGCGCACGGCGAGGACGTGCTCACCGGCGACTCGTTCTTCCACCTGTCCGCGTTCGGGTCCTCGCTCCCCGGGCTCAACCTGTGCGGCGCCGGTCGGGTGGTGTGCCTCATCGACCCGGTCGGCGACGTGTACGCCTGCCCGTTCGCGATCCACGACGAGTTCCTCGCCGGCAACGTGCGCTCGCCCGGCGGCTTCGCGTCGGTCTGGCGCGACTCGGAGCTGTTCGCGACGCTGCGCGAGCCGCAGTCGGGCGGGGCCTGCGCCTCGTGCTCGTTCTACGACAGCTGCCAGGGCGGCTGCATGGCGGCGAAGTTCTTCACCGGGCTGCCGCTGGACGGCCCCGACCCCGAGTGCGTGCAGGGGTACGGCGAGCTGGCCCTGGTGGGGGCCGGCGCCGCGCCGAAGCCCAGCGGCGACCACTCGCACCGCGGCGGGGTGCGCGGCGGGCCGGTGCCGGTGACCATCGGCACCCGGCCGTGCGTCGAGTCGCCGGTCTGATGCTGCTCACCTCGCCCCACCCGCTGGGGTCGCCCTCGCGCGTGGTCTTCGGACCGCACGAGACGAACCTCGGCCGTGGTCGGGCGCTGTCGGAGCGGCACGTCGCCTACTACGCGGCCCGGGCCGCCGGCGGCGCCGGCGTGGTGGTCACCGAGACCGCCTCGGTGCACCCGTCGGACTGGCCGTACGAGCGGGCTCCCCTGGCTGCGGAGTGCGGGCCGGGGTGGCGGGCCGTCGTCGAGGCGTGCCGGCCGGCGCTGGTGCTCGCCTCGCTGGGGCACACCGGGAACCAGGGGTCGTCGGCCTACTCGCAGGCGCCGCTGTGGGGCGCCTCGGCCGTTGCGGATGCCGTCAACCGCGAGCAGCCCCAGGTGATGGAGGACGCCGAGATCGCCGCTGTCGTCTCGGGCTTCGCCACCGCTGCCGCGCTCGCGGTGGAGTCGGGCTGCGCCGGTGTCGAGGTCGAGGCGGGCGACCGGTCGCTGCTGCGGCAGTTCCTCTCCGGCGTGACGAACCAGCGCGCCGACGACTACGGCGCGGACCGCGCCCTGCTGCTCGTCGAGGTGCTGCAGGCGGTGCGGGCCGCGGTCCCGGGCGCGCTGCTGTCCCTGCGGCTGTCGTGCGACGAGCTGGCGCCGTGGGCGGGCATCACCCCCGAGAACGTCGGCCCGGTGCTGTCGCGCGTGGCGCCGCTGGTGGACCTGCTCGTCGTCGTACGGGCCGGTCCGTTCGCGGGGTCCGCCTACCGGCCGGACGCGCACGTCCCCGAGGGGTTCAACCGCGAGCTGTGCGCGGCCGTCAAGGCGGTCGTCGACGTACCCGTGGTCCTGCAGGGCTCGGTCGTGACCGGGTCGTTCGCTGAGGCCGCGCTGCAGGACGGTGTCGCGGACCTCGTCGAGATGACGCGGGCGCAGGTCGCCGACCCCGCGCTCGTCGCGCACCTGCGCGCGGGCACCGAGCCGCGGCCGTGCGTGCTGTGCAACCAGGCGTGCCGCGTCCGCGACCCGCGCAACCCGCTCGTGTCCTGCATCGGCGAGCCGCGGTCGGGCCACGAGACCCGCGAGCCGGAGGTGGGCCCCGGGACGGCGACCGCCCGACCGGTGCTCGTCGTCGGGGGCGGGCCGGCAGGGCTGGAGTCCGCTCGCGTCGCTGCGCTACGCGGACGGCAGGTGCTGCTTCGCGAGGCCGGGCCCGTCCTCGGCGGGGCCGTGAACGACGCGTCCCTCGGAGCCGGTCGCGAGCGGCTGCGCCGGCTGACCGACTGGCTGGCCGCCGAGTGCGACCGCCTGGGCGTGGACGTCCGCCTCGACAGCCCGGTGCGCGACGACGAGATCGCTGCGTTCCCAGGCGATGTCGTGGTGGCGACGGGCTCACGTCGGCGGGACGTGCCGTACGACGTGCCCGTCTTCGACAGCCGGCAGGCGCTGCGCGCGCAGCTGCCCGAGGGACCGGTCCTGGTCCTCGACCCGGTCGGCGGGCCGGTGGGCGTCAGCGTCGCCGAGCGCCTGGCGAGCGGCGGCCGGGACGTGCGGATCGTGACGCAGGACCCGATCGTGGGCACGCTCCTCGCGCTCACCGGCGACCTCGCCGACTGCAACACCAGGCTGCAGCGCGCCGGGGTGCCGCGCGAGCTGAAGTCCTTGCTGCGCAAGGCATCCGGTGGGAAGGCCACCCTCGAGGACGTGTGGACCGGGGTGCAGCGCGAGGTCCCGTGCGCCGTCGTCGTGGACTGCGGGCACCGGCTCCCGGACGAGACGCCGGGCGAGGTGCGGGCCGGCGACTGCGTCGCTCCGCGCACCGTCCTCGAGGCCGTGCTCGAGGGCCGACGGGCGGCGCTGGCGCTGTGACCACCCCACGAAACCGCTCGCTGCGCTCACGCTTCCGCGGGGACCCCGGATGAGCCGCTACCAGCACCTGCTCAGCCCGCTGCGGATCGGCCCGTTGACGGTGCAGAACCGCGTCGTGTTCTCGGCGCACCTCACCAACTACGCCCACGAGGGCCTGCCGACCGAGCAGCACGCCGCGTACTACGCAGCGCGCGCCGCGGGCGGCGCCGGCCTCATCATCACCGAGGAGCACTCGACCCACGTCACGGACTGGCCGTACGAGAAGCTCATCCACGGCTTCGACCCGCGAGTGGTC
>DATJGA010000114.1:0-6649 GCA_035495395.1 Mycobacteriales bacterium
GGCGACTCGGTGCACGACAGCTCGTGGCCGACGTTCGACCCGGCGCTGCTGGTCGACGAGACCGTCACGTGCGTCGTGCAGGTGGCGGGCAAGGTGCGCGACAAGCTCGAGGTCCCGCCCGGTGTCAGCGAGGCGGAGCTGCAGGAGCTGGCGCTCGCCTCGACGCGGGTGAAGGAGACGCTGGACGGCCGGGCCGTGCGCACCGTCGTCGTCCGCGCGCCCAAGCTCGTCAACGTCGTCCCGGCCTAGGCGGCCGCCGGGCGCTCCAGCGCGGCCTGCGCCGCCGCGAAGAAGCGCAGGTTCGTGCGGTTGCGCCAGTGCGCTCCGCGCACGACGCGCGGGCCCCACTCGGGGTTCTCGGCCACGAGCGGCAGCACCGCCTTCTCGACCCAGTCGCGGCCGTGGACGGGGTCGACCTCGGCGTGCACCCGGTAGAAGGGCAGCGCCTCCGCCGGCGCCCCCAACCGCTGGAGCGCCTGCAGCACCATCGTGCAGCGCGGACCCGCCTGCAGCTCGGTCATGCCGAGCGCGCCGACGAGCTCGGGCTGCAGCCAGCGGTTCGTCGCGAGCAGGCCGTTGAGCGCCGACCGCTCCAGCGCCTCGACCGGCTGCTCCTCCGGGGGGATGCGCGGCAGGTCGAGCGCGGCCACCAGCTGCTCGTGCAGCGTCGTGTGCACGGCTGCCGCGTCGCCGTGCCCCATCTCGTCCCAGTAGTTCTGCGCGAGCTCGCCCTTGGCCGACCCCGAGAGCCCGACCTGGCAGAGCGCCACGAGGTCGTCGAACCCGCCGTCGGGCCCGCCCTCCAGCGCCAGGAACCGGACCAGCTGCGGCCAGTCCGCCTGCTTCGCCAGCCAGTGGTACGCCGGCGGCAGCCGGTGGCGCACCGCCATGTCCGTCAGCGCCTCGGCGGTGGCCGCGGCGTCGCGCGGGCGCGGGAGGTCGGGCTCCTCCTCCTGCAGCTCGGCCAGCCACGCGTCCTCGAGCCGGCGCTTGACCTCCGCCACCCGCGGGTCGCCCTGGAGCCGGGCCCGCTCGCCGAGCTGCTGGACCGGCGCGAGGTGCAGCGCGTACACCTGCTGCAGCACGAGCAGCCGCTCGCGGCGGTCGCGCGGGTCAGGGTCGAAGGGCAGGTCCACGAGCGGCTCCCGGGGTCGAGGGGGTCTCACGACGACCCGTACCCGGCGCGGCTCGAGGTACGCCCTCCACACGCTGAGGCGAGGTCCACAGCACGGTGCCGCTCCGCCGCTCGTCCGCCCCGGCTCCCTCGCGTCCCGGCGTGCCTCCCACGCCCGCCCTCACCCCTGCCGTCGAGCGGCTGCGGGCGCTGCTCGGGACCGGACCCTCGGAGGTGCCGTCGGTCCAGGTGGCGCTGGGCTCGGGCCGCTACGACCCCGGTCGGCGGGGTGCTCTCGCGCTCGTGGTGGTCGGGCTGGTCGCCGCCCTCGTCGCCGGCGTCGTCCTGCTGCGCGGGCGGGCCTCCGAGGAGCCGCTGGCGGTGCCCACCGCCACCGGGACCACCGGGCAGGCGCAGGGGCAGGTGCAGCTCGTCGTCGACGTCGAGGGCAAGGTGCGTCGGCCGGGTCTCGTCCGGGTGCCCGACGGGGCGCGCGTCGACGACGCGATCCGCGCGGCGGGCGGGCTGCTGCCCGGGGTCACCAGCGCCTCCCTGAACCTCGCGCAGAAGGTGAGCGACGGCCAGCAGGTCCTCGTCGGCCTCGACCCGCCGGCGGCCGCGGGTGGGGCCGGCGGAGCCGCGGCGGGAGGCCTGCTCGACCTCAACCTGGCCACCGTGGAGCAGCTGGACGGGCTGCCGGGGATCGGGCCGGTCCTCGCCCAGCGGATCGTCGACTGGCGCACCGAGCACCACCGCTTCGCCTCGGTCGACCAGCTCCGCGAGGTCTCCGGGATCGGGGTGTCCAAGTACGCGACGCTGAAGTCCAAGGTCCGGGTGTGACGGGCCACGACCTGCGGCTCGCGCTTCCTGCGGTCGCGGCCTGGCTCGTCGCGTGGCAGGGGCGGCTGGTGCCGCCGGTGCTGCTCTGCGGGCTGGCGCTCGTGGCGATCGCGGTCGGCGCGCTCGTGCTCGCGCTGTCGACCGCGGACCGGGCCGCGCTGGTGGCCGCGGTGCTGGCCTGCGCGGCGGCAGCCGCCCTCGCCACGGCCGCCCGCGTCCACGCCCGTACGACGGGTCCGCTGGCCGTGGCGGCCCGCACGCAGGCGGCCGTGGTCGTGGAGGGCACGGTGGTCGACGACCCCCGGTCGGTGCCTCCGAAGGGCGACGTGCTGGCGTTCCGGCCCCTCGTCGCCGCGCGGCTGAGCGTGACCGAGCTGCGCGTCGCGGGCCGGTCCTTGCAGCTCCGGCAGCCGGTGCTGGTGCTGAGCGCGGACGAGTCGTGGTTGCGGCTGCTGCCCAGCCGGCGGGTGCGGGTGGAGGGCCGGCTGCAGGACCCCGGCCGGGGGTCCGACGTGGCCGCCGTGCTGTCCGCGCGCGGGCCGCCGGTCGTGCTCTCCGCGCCGTCGCCGGTGCAGCGGGTCGCCGGTCGGGTCCGGGCCGGGCTGCGGGACGCCTCAGCAGGTCTGCCCCCTGACGAGCGAGGCCTGCTGCCCGGCCTGGTGGACGGCGACACCAGCCGGCTGCTGCCGGCGCTGCGCGACGACTTCCGCACGACCGGGCTCACCCACCTCGTCGCCGTCTCGGGCACCAACGTCGCTGTCGTCCTGGGCGCCGCGCTGCTCGTGCTCGGCCGGCTCGGTGTCGGGCTGCGGTGGCGGCCACCGCTCGCGGGTCTCGTCCTGCTGGGCTTCGTGGTGCTGGCGCGCCCGTCGCCGAGCGTGCTGCGCGCCGCCGCCATGGGGGTCATCGCGCTGGTCGCCCTCGCCACCGGCGCCCGTCGTCAGGCCCTCCCTGCGCTGTGTGCGGCGGTGCTCGGTCTCGTGCTCCTGTCGCCGGAGCTGGCGGCCCAGCCCGGCTTCGCGCTGTCGACCCTGGCGACCGCCGGCCTGCTGCTCGTGGCCCCGGTGTGGCGGGAGCGGCTGCAGCGGCGGCTGCCGCGCTGGCTGGCGGAGGCGATCGCGGTCCCGGCCGCCGCCCAGCTCGCGTGCACCCCCGTCGTCGTCGCGCTGAGCGGCCAGCTCGGGCTGCTCGCCGTACCGGCCAACATGCTGGCCGTGCCCGCGGTGGCGCCGGCCACCGTGCTGGGCGTGCTCGCGGCGCTCGTCGCGCCGGTCTGGCTGCCCGCCGCGAAGGCGCTGGCGTGGGTCGCGTGGCTGCCGACGCACTGGCTGGTGCTCGTCGCGCGCACGGGGGCCCGGCAGCCCGGCGCCGGGCTCACCGTCGCGACGGGCTGGGCCGGCGCGCTCACCGTGCTGGTGCTGCTGGTGGCGGGTGCGGTCGTGCTGCGCTCGCCCCTGCTGCGCCGCGCGGCCGCGTCGGTCCTCGTAGGGGTGCTGCTCGTCGCGGTCGTGCTGGTGGTGGTCCGGCCGGGCTGGCCGCCGAAGGGCTGGGTGGTCGCGAGCTGCGACGTCGGGCAGGGGGACGGCTTCGCGGTGCGCCTCGCCCCGACCGCGGCCCTCGTCATCGACAACGGGCCGGACCCGGAGCGCATCGACCGCTGCCTGCGCCGGCTCGGGGTGCGCCGCGTGCCGCTGCTCGTGCTCACCCACCTGCACGCCGACCACGTCGAGGGCGTGCCAGGTCTGCTCCGCGGCCGTCGGGTGGGCGCGGTGGAGATCGGCCCGCTCGACGAGCCCGCGGTGGAGCGGCAGCGGCTGACGGGCTGGCTGACCACCGCGCACGTCCCGGTCGTGCGTGCCGGGATCGGCGAGGTCCGCGAGCAGGCCGGCGTCCGCTGGGAGGTGCTCGACGCGACCGCGCGGCACGGCACCGACAGCGACCCCAACAACAGCAGCATCGTCATCCGGCTGCAGACGCACGGGGTGCGGGTGCTGTTCTCGGGCGACCTCGAGGGGGAGGCGCAGGCCGAGCTGCTCTCCCGGGGCGTGGACCTGCGCGCCGACGTCCTCAAGGTCCCGCACCACGGGAGCGCCAAGCAGGACCCGGCGTTCCTCGACGCGGTCCGCGCCCGGGTCGCGCTCACCCCTGTGGGGGCGGGGAACCCGTACGGGCACCCGAGCGCGCGGACGCTGCGCCGGCTCGAGGAGGACGGCGCCCGCACCTACCGCAGCGACCGCGACGGGGACGTGGCGGTGGTCGTCCGTGCCGGGCGCGTCACCACGGTCGGCCGGGGCGGCGACGGGGTGGCGCCGGCCCGCGTCGCGGCCCACCCGCACGCCCTGCAGCTCGCCGCCGCCGCCACCCCGGTGCCCACGGCCCTCGGGGTGCCCGCCGTCGCGCTGACCCTGTGCGACGCCGTCGCGGCCGGCGCCGTCGTCGTCCCGGGCCCGCCCGCCCGGGCCCGCTCCCCGCCGTACCGGGGGAGGCCGTGGGATCATGGCCGGGTGCCGTCCGCCGACCTCCTCGTCCCGCTCACCCTGGTCGTCGGGGACGAGGAGCTGCTCGCGGCGCGGGCCGTCAGCGCGGTGGTGGCCGCGGCGCGCGAACGCACCCCTGACATCGAGGTCCGCGACCTCGAGGGCGCCGAGGTGCAGCCGGGCGACCTCGCGGAGGCGCTGAGCCCGAGCTTGTTCGGGGACGACCGGGTGGTCGTCGTGCGCGCGGCGCAGGACCTGGCGAAGGAGGTCGCCGCCGAGGTCACCGCGTACGCCGCTGACCCGGTCTCGGAGATGCAGCTCGTCGTCGTGCACGCGGGGGGCGCGAAGGGCAAGGCCCTCGTCACGGCGCTGCTCGCCGCGGGCGCCCGACGTGTCGACGTCCCGAAGCTCACCCGGCCCAGCGAGCGCAAGGACTTCGTCCGCGGCGAGCTGCGCGCCTCCGGGCGCAAGGCGACCGACGACGGGCTGGACGCGCTGCTCGAGGCCGTCGGGTCCGACCTGCGCGAGCTCGCCGCCGCCGTGTCGCAGCTGCTCGCCGACACCGAGGGCACGATCACCGAGGCGGAGGTACGGCGGTACCACTCCGGCCGGGCCGAGACGAGCGGCTTCCAGATCGCCGACAAGGCCCTGGCCGGGGACCTCGCCGGCGCGCTGGAGCTGGCCCGCTGGAGCCAGTCGACGGGGCTCGCGCCGGTGCTCATCACGTCCGCGCTCGCCAGTGCCCTCCGCTCGGTCGGCATCGTGGCGAGCGCCGGCAAGGCACCCACGCCGGTGCTCGCAGGTCAGCTCGGCATGCCGACCTGGAAGGTGGAGCAGACCCAGCGCCAGGCGCGGGGCTGGGACCCGGGCTCGCTGACCCGCGCGCTGCTCGCCGTGGCCGACGCCGACGCGCAGGTCAAGGGCGAGGGCGCCGACAAGGACTACGCGATCGAGAAGATGCTGCTGACCGTGACGCAGGCGAGGGGCGGAGGCCGGTGAGCCGCGAGAAGAGGCCCTTCTACCCGCAGCTGCTGCGGCTCAGGAACGTGCACCCCAACGCCTGGCAGCGCGCCGTGCTGGGCGAGGGGATGATCGTCCTCGGCGGCCTGCTCGCGCTCGCCGACGTCGCGTCGGCGTGGAGCATGCTGGTGCTGCCGATCGCCGTGGGGGCGGTCGTCAAGGCGCACGACGTGCTCGCCGGGCACCTGGCCCGGCCCGGGCACGACAAAGGCGCCGACCCAGCGGGTGCGGCGCCTCTGCAGTAGCGCTTACTTGGCGGCGAGCTCCGCGGCCTTCTTCGCCATCGCGGACTTGCGGTTCGCGGCCTGGTTGGCGTGGATGACGCCCTTGCTGGCGGCCTTGTCGAGCTGGCGGCTGGCGGCGCGCATCGCCTCGGTCGCGGTGGCGGCGTCGCCGGAGTCGGCGGCCTCGCGGAACTTGCGCACCGCCGTCTTCAGCGCGCTCTTGACCGACTTGTTGCGCAGGCGCGCCTTCTCGTTGGTCTTGATGCGCTTGATCTGGCTCTTGATGTTCGCCACGGCGGAGCGGTTCCTCTTTGGTCGGGTCTTGGTGGGCATGCGGCAGCACGCCGTACGGCGGACAAGACTAGCAGCAGCGGGATGGGGCCCCCAAACGAGCGCCGGGGCCGCCGTGCCGCGCCGATACGATGGCTCGTGCCCCTGACCGACCCGGCGACCATCCGGAACTTCTGCATCATCGCCCACATCGACCACGGCAAGTCGACGCTGGCGGACCGGATGCTCGAGGTGACCGGCGTGGTCGACGCGCGGCAGATGCGGGCCCAGTACCTCGACAAGATGGACATCGAGCGCGAGCGCGGCATCACCATCAAGGCGCAGAACGTCCGGCTGCCGTGGACGGCCGACGACGGCCGCGACTACGTCCTCCACATGATCGACACCCCGGGCCACGTCGACTTCACCTACGAGGTGTCGCGCTCGCTCGCCGCCTGCGAGGGCACGCTGCTGCTCGTCGACGCGGCGCAGGGGATCGAGGCGCAGACGCTGGCGAACCTCTACCTCGCCCTCGAGAACGACCTGCACATCATCCCGGTGCTCAACAAGATCGACCTGCCGGCGGCGCAGCCCGAGAAGTACGCCGAGGAGATCGCGAAGGTCATCGGCTGCGACCCCGACGACGTGCTGCGCATCAGCGCCAAGACGGGCGAGGGCGTGCCCGACGTGCTCAACGCGATCGT
>DATJGA010000115.1:0-2166 GCA_035495395.1 Mycobacteriales bacterium
CCGCCCCGAGGGCCAGCGTCCCGAAGTACGCCAGCGGGAAGTGCGGGGTGTTCGGCAGCAGCAGCGCGACCTTGTCCCCGGCCCCGATGCCGCGCTCGCGGAGGACCGCGGCGTACTGCTTGGTGTGGGCCCACAGCTGCGTGTAGCTCAGCCGCAGGTCGCCGAGGACGACCGCGGTGTTGTCGGGGTGGCGCTCGGCGGACTCCGCCAGGATGCTGGCGATCGTCAGTGACACGGGGGCTCCTTCTCGGGCGGGGTGCTGCGGAGAGTGTCCCGGACCCCGGCCCCTGCGCGAAAGGCCCCTCCGGTCCGGCGTTCGCTCAGGCCCAGCGCGGCCCGACACCCGACACGGTGACGACTCGCGCGTCGTCGTCCCGGCGCTCGATCCGCACGTCGAGGTGGCTGTCTGACAGCCGCTCCACGACGCCGTCGCCCCACTCCACGACGACGACCGCGCGGTCGAGCTCCTCGTCGATCTCGAGGTCGTCGAGGTCGATGCGGCCGCTGTCCCGCAGCCGGTAGGCGTCGACGTGCACCAGCGGCAGCGGGCCGCGGTGCACCCGGGCGATGACGAAGGTCGGGCTGGTCACCCGGCCGGTGACCCCCAGCCCCGCGCCGATGCCCTGCGCGAGCGCGGTCTTGCCGGCGCCCAGCGGGCCGCTGAGGACCACGAGATCGCCTGCGCGCAAAGAGGATGCGAGCTCCCGCCCGAACGCCCTGGTGTCCTCGACCGTGGCCAGCTCCCGCCTCATGCGGCCAGCCTCGCCGCGAGGGCGAGGTCCTCGCGCAGCAGCCGCAGCGGCTCGCCGTCCGGTCCCCCGCGCAGGGCGGCCGCCGGGTGGTAGGTCGGCAGCACGCGCTGCCCGCCCGCCTCGTGGACGCGGCCGCGCACGTTCCCGAGGGTCACCCGGCCGAGGAACCAGCCGGTCGCGGAGAGCCCCAGCGTCACGACGAGCGCAGGGGCGACCTCCACGAGCTGCGCCTCCAGCCACGGCCGGCAGTGCTCGGTCTCGGCCCGGGTCGGCACCCGGTTGTCGGGGGGCCGGCACTTCACGGTGTTGAGCACCGCCACCTCGCGCCGGGGCAGGCCGACCTCCTCGAGCAGCCGGTCGAGCAGCTTCCCGCTGCGCCCGACGAACGGCTCGCCGAGCAGGTCCTCCTGCGCGCCCGGGGCCTCGCCCACGACGAGCAGCCGGGCACCCGGCGGGGTCTGCCCCACGACGACCTGGGTGCGGGTGGCCGCGAGCACGGGGCACCGGGTGCAGCCGCGCATCTCGGCGATCAGGCGCACGGCAGCTCAGGCCGTGCGGCGGCGGGAGCTGGTGGCCCGCCGTACCAGGGCTCGGAGCTGGAGCGTGACCAGCGCGTGCCGCTCGAGCTGGACCATGTGCCCCGCGCCCTCGAGCACCACCAGCTGCGCCCGCGGTAGGGCGGCGGCGATCTCGCGGCTGTGCGCCACGGGCGTCACGACGTCGGCGCCGCCGACGAGCACCAGCGTCTCGACGTCGGCCAGCACCGGCAGGGCGTGCAGCTTGTCGTGGTCGACGAACGTCCCGTAGAACTCCGCGATCACGTCGGCCGGCGTCTGGGCGAGCATCGTCTCGGTCAGCTCCACCAGCGACGGCGGGACGTCCTTGCTGCCGAAGCCGCCGCGCCGGGCCGCGAGGAACGCGAGGTCGGTGCCGAGCCGGCGGCCGCGGTCGAACAGCTCGGGGCGGTCGCGCATGCCGCGCGTGACGAAGGGCAGCACCCGCTTGTTGACGCCGGAGAACACCGCCGGCAGCCCGAAGGTGACCTCCGCCAGCCTGCCCGGCGAGGTGGCCACGAGGGCGACGCCGACGACGCGGGAGCCGAACAGGTCGGGGTACTGGTCGGCCAGCGCCATGATGGTCATGCCACCCATCGAGTGCCCGACGAGGACCACCTTGCCGTCCGGCGCGCAGGCGTCGACGACAGCGCGCAGGTCGCGGCCGAGCTGGTCGATCGTCGCGTGCTCCGGCCGGCTGCGGCCGGAGCGGCCGTGCGAGCGCTGGTCCCAGAAGACCAGCTTTCCCAGCGACTCCTCCGCGAGCGCCTTGCGCTGGTAGTGCCACGACGCCATCTCGAGCGAGTAGCCGTGGCAGAAGACGACGGTGAGCGGCGCGTCCTCCGGACCGACCTCCTCGA